>NZ_JBEXKC010000022.1:0-109905 GCF_040609475.1 Streptomyces sp. NPDC004667
GTGGAGATGGCCCGGGACCAGATCCGTGAGGGCGCGCACATGCTCGA
This sequence comes from Streptomyces sp. NPDC004667, assembly GCF_040609475.1. Classification (NCBI taxonomy): domain Bacteria; kingdom Bacillati; phylum Actinomycetota; class Actinomycetes; order Kitasatosporales; family Streptomycetaceae; genus Streptomyces; species Streptomyces sp. NPDC004667. The sequence continues at coordinate 48 of NZ_JBEXKC010000022.1, forward strand.
CCTGTGTGTGGACTACGTGGGCCGTGACGGTGTCGCGGACATGCAGGAACTCGCCGGGCGTTTCGCGACCGCCTCGACGCTGCCGGTGGTGCTGGACTCCACCGAGGTCCCCGTCATCCAGGCGGGTCTGGAGAAGCTCGGCGGGCGCGCGGTCATCAACTCGGTGAACTACGAGGACGGTGACGGTCCCGAGTCGCGTTTCGCGAAGGTCACCGCTCTGGCGCGGGAGCACGGCGCCGCGCTGATCGCCCTGACGATCGACGAGGAGGGCCAGGCCCGCACCGTCGAGCACAAGGTCGCCATCGCGCAGCGGCTGATCGCGGATCTGACGGACAACTGGGGGATCCGGGAGTCGGACATCCTCATCGACACCCTCACGTTCACGATCTGCACGGGGCAGGAGGAGTCCCGCAAGGACGGGATCGCGACGATCGAGTCGATCCGTGAGCTCAAGCGCCGCCACCCGGACGTGCAGACCACTCTGGGCCTGTCGAACATCTCCTTCGGGCTGAACCCGGCGGCCCGGGTCCTGCTGAACTCCGTCTTCCTCGACGAGTGTGTCAAGGCGGGTCTGGACTCGGCGATCGTGCACGCGTCGAAGATCCTGCCGATCGCCCGGTTCGACGAGGAGCAGGTCACCACTGCCCTGGACCTGATCTACGACCGGCGTGAGGGGGACTACGACCCGCTGCAGAAGCTGATGGCCCTCTTCGAGGGCGTCAACACGAAGTCGCTGAAGGCCGGCCGGGCCGAGGAGCTCCTGGCCCTGCCGCTGGACGAGCGGCTCCAGCGGCGGATCATCGACGGTGAGAAGAACGGCCTGGAGGCCGACCTCGACGAGGCCCTGGTCTCGCGTCCGGCTCTGGACATCGTCAACGACACGCTCCTGGAGGGCATGAAGGTCGTCGGCGAGCTGTTCGGCTCGGGCCAGATGCAGCTGCCGTTCGTGCTGCAGTCGGCGGAGGTGATGAAGACGGCGGTGGCCTATCTGGAGCCGCACATGGAGAAGACGGATGACGAGGGCAAGGGCACGATCGTGCTGGCCACGGTCCGCGGGGACGTCCACGACATCGGCAAGAACCTCGTCGACATCATTCTGACCAACAACGGCTACAACGTCGTCAACATCGGCATCAAGCAGCCGGTCTCCGCGATCCTGGAAGCCGCCCAGGAACACAAGGCCGACGTCATCGGCATGTCGGGTCTCCTGGTCAAGTCCACCGTGATCATGAAGGAGAACCTGGAAGAGCTCAACCAGCGCAAGCTGGCAGCCGACTACCCGGTCATCCTCGGCGGCGCCGCCCTCACCCGCGCCTACGTCGAACAAGACCTCCACGAAATCTACGAAGGCGAAGTCCGCTACGCCCGCGACGCCTTCGAAGGCCTGCGCCTCATGGACGCCCTCATCGCCGTCAAGCGCGGCGTCCCCGGCGCCTCGCTGCCCGAACTGAAGCAGCGCCGCGTCGCCAAGCGGGACACCCCGGCGCTCCAGGTGGAGGAGCCGCAGGAGCCGGGCGGCCGTTCCGACGTGTCCGTCGACAACCCCGTCCCGACCCCTCCCTTCTGGGGCACCCGCGTGGTCAAGGGCATCCCGCTCAAGGACTACGCCTCCTGGCTGGACGAGGGCGCCCTGTTCAAGGGCCAGTGGGGCCTCAAGCAGGCCCGCGCGGGCGGAGCCACGTACGAGGAGCTCGTCGAGAGCGAGGGCCGTCCGCGCCTGCGCGGCCTCCTGGAGAAGCTGCACACCGAGAACCTCCTCGAAGCGGCCGTGGTCTACGGCTACTTCCCCTGCGTGTCCAAGGGCGACGACCTGATCATCCTGGACGAGCAGGGCAACGAGCGGACCCGCTTCACCTTCCCGCGCCAGCGCCGCGGCCGCCGCCTGTGCCTCGCGGACTTCTTCCGCGCCGAGGAGTCCGGCGAGACGGACGTGGTCGGCCTCCAGGTGGTCACCGTCGGCTCGAAGATCGGCGAGGCCACGGCCAAGCTGTTCGAGTCCGACTCCTACCGCGAGTACCTGGAACTGCACGGCCTCTCCGTCCAGCTCGCCGAGGCCATGGCCGAGTACTGGCACGCCCGCGTCCGCGCCGAGCTCGGCTTCGGCGGCGAGGACCCGGCCGCCGTGGAGGACATGTTCGACCTCAAGTACCGGGGGGCCCGCTTCTCCCTCGGCTACGGCGCCTGCCCCGACCTGGAGGACCGGGCGAAGATCGCCGACCTCCTCCAGCCGGAGCGGATCGGCGTCCACCTCTCGGAGGAGTTCCAGCTCCACCCCGAACAGTCCACCGACGCCATCGTGATTCACCACCCCGAAGCGAAGTATTTCAACGCACGCTGACGCGGACCGGCGTACACTGGTCGGTCCCATACAGGCCGGTCACCTGGTACCGAGGGGTTGCCCCCCACGGCGAGGTGACCGGCCTTGTCGTCCCCTACGAGAGGCGTACGCATGACCAGCACCGTTCCCGCTCCCGTCGCCCGTACGGCTGACGGGCACGCCCTGCAGGCGGTGCTCCTCGACATGGACGGCACCCTCGTGGACACCGAGGGCTTCTGGTGGGAGATCGAGGCGGAGATCTTCCGGGAACTCGGCCACCGGCTCGACGACTCCTGGCGCGACATCGTCGTCGGCGGCCCCATGAGCCGCAGCGCGTCCTTCCTCATCGAGGCCACCGGCGCCGCCATCGGCCTCGCCGAGCTGAGCGTGCTGCTCAACGAGCGCTTCGAGGCCCGCATCGCCGACCGGGTCCCGCTGATGCCCGGTGCCGAGCGGCTGCTGAGCGAGCTGGCCCGGCACAACGTGCCCACCGCCCTGGTCTCCGCCTCCCACCGCCGGGTCATCGACCAGGTGCTGCTCACCCTCGGCCGCGACCGGTTCACCATGACGGTCGCCGGGGACGAGGTGCCGCGCACCAAGCCGCACCCCGACCCGTACCTGCTGGCCGCCAGCACCCTGGGCGCGCACCCGTCGCGGTGCGCGGTCATCGAGGACACCGCCACCGGGGTCGCGGCCGCCGAGGCCGCCGGCTGCCGGGTCGTGGCCGTGCCCTCCGTCGGCCTGATCGAGCCGGCCCCGGGCCGCACCGTCGTGGCCTCGCTCGAAGAGGTCGACCTGCCGTTCCTGCGGTCCCTCATCACTCCGCTGAACTGAGCGCGCACGCTCCGTACCGAACGGATCGGGGGTGGGGTGAAGGTCCCACGAGAGGATCTTCCGCCCCCACCCCCGGAGGCCGAAATTCCATCCTGCCGAGGAGCGTCGCAACGGGTGACCTTGGTCACCCGGAGAGGCCCGGAGGGGCCCGTCGGAGTGCCCCGAGCCCTTCCCATGTGTCCGGATTGATCATCTCCTGACCACATCTGCGAAGACTCCGGCATAAGCGGTCAGTCCGCTCCCATCACGGTGCGATTACGCCCCAACTCCTGCCGGTTCAAGCCATCCCGTCCCGGGCCACTAATGTCGATCCGGGCACTCCGCACGCACCTCTGCCGCACCGGCCGCACACCCCTGCGCCGGTACCGCGTGGACCGATCGTCAAACACCGGCCCGATCGTTCCGCCCTGAACGGGCGACCGCCGCGAAGTGCCCTCTACGCCGCTTTGACCAAGTGCCGGGTGAGGGAGTACTTCCAGCATGAACCGCAAGACCATGGTGCTGACGGCCGCGATCGGCCTGCTCACCCCCGCGCTGTCCGCATGCGGCAGCGCGAGTGGCGGAGGAGCAGCGTCCGGAGCGATCGTCGTCGGAACCACCGACCGGTTCGAAGCCGCCGACTACGCCCCCGCCCCCTTCGACCCCGCCTACGCCTACGACGCCGGCGCGTGGAACGTCCTGCGCCAGACCGTCCAGACGCTGATGCACACCCCGCGAGGCGGCGGCCAGCCCGTCCCCGAAGCCGCGTCCGACTGCCGCTTCACCGACACGGGCAACGAAAGCTACCGCTGCGTCCTGCGGCCCGAACTGAAGTTCGCGAACGGCGACCCGCTCACCGCCAAGGACGTCAAGTTCTCCATCGACCGCGTCCTCGCGATCAAGGCCGAGAACGGCCCCTCCTCCCTCCTCTCCACCCTCGACACCGTCGAGGTCAAGGGCGCCGACACCGTCGTCTTCCACCTGAAGACCGCCGACGCGACCTTCCCGTACAAGCTCTCCACCCCCGCCGCCGGCATCGTCAGCGAGAAGAACTACGACGCCAAGAAGCTCCGCCCCGGCTTCACCGTCGACGGCTCCGGCCCCTACACGATGAAGGCCGAGGTCAAGGACGACCACCTCGTCCGGGCCGTCTTCACCAAGAACCCGCACTACAAGGGCGACATCAAGCTGCAGAACGACAAGGTCGAACTGCGCACCTTCGCCGACTCCGCCTCCATGGGCAAGGCCCTTGCCGACGGCTCCGTCCACATGGTCTCCCGCACCCTGGCGCCCGCCCAGATCGCCGACTTCTCCGCGAAGCCGCCCAAGGGCGTCAAGCTCGTCCCCATGCCCGGCCTGGAGATCCGCTACCTCGGCTTCAACACCGACGCCCCCGTCGTCAAGGACAAGGCCGTACGCCAGGCCCTCGCCGCCGCCGTCGACCGCAACAACGTCATCTCCAAGGTCTACGGCAAGGCCGCGCAGCCCCTGTACTCGCTGGTCCCCACCACCGTCACCGGCCACGTCAACTCGTTCTTCAACAAGTACGGCGAGGCCAACACCGCCAAGGCCGCGGGCCTGCTCAAGGACGCCGGGATCAAGACCCCCGTCAAGCTCACCCTGAACTACACCAAGGACCACTACGGCGACGGCACCGCCGCCGAGTTCGAGGCCCTCAAGACCCAGCTGAACTCCACCCAGCTGTTCGACATCACCGTCCAGGGCAACGACTGGTCCGACTTCCGGCCCGCGCAGAAGAAGGGCGACTACGCCGCCTACGGGCTCGGCTGGTTCCCCGACTACCCGGACGCCGACAACTTCCTCGCCCCCTTCCTGGAGGCCGACAACTTCCTGGGCACGCCGTACGCCAACAGCACGGTGCGCACCAGGCTCATCCCCGACTCCCGGCGCGCGGCCGACCGCAACACCGCCGCACCCGCGATCGCGGACATGCAGGACATCGTCGCCGAGGACGTACCCGTCCTGCCCCTGTGGCAGGGCAAGCAGTACGTCGCCGCACGCGACGGGATCACCGGGGTGGAGTGGTCGGTCAACGCCATCTCCGACCTCCAGCTGTGGGAACTCGGCCGGGGTGTCAGCGGCTGAGACCGGCAGCAACCGGCGGCGGACGTCGCAGGCCGGCGCAACGACCAGACAAGACTGTGAAGGACATTCGCGTGAAGAGACGTAACCAGTGGTTGGCGGCCCCGCTCGGCGCGGCCACCGCCGCCGCGCTGCTCAGCGGTTGCGGTTCGACCGATGGCGCCAACGCCGGCAGCGGCAAGGGCGTGGTCATGGGGATATCCGACAAGGTGAAGTCGACCGACCCGGCGGCGGGCTACGACCCGGGTTCCTGGCTGCTCTTCAACAACGTCTTCCAGTCGCTGCTCAGCTTCCCCAAGGGCGGCACCACCCCCGAGCCCGACGCCGCCCAGTCCTGCGCCTTCGAAGGCGCGGACAGCAAGCAGTTCAAGTGCGTCCTGCGCACCGGCCTGAAGTTCAGCAACGGCCACAGCCTCACCTCGAAGGACGTCAAGTTCTCCTTCGAGCGCACGCTGAAGATCAACGACGAGGCCGGCCCGGCCATCATGCTGTCCTCGATCGCCGGCATCGACACCCCCGACGAGAAGACCGTCGTCTTCCGCCTCAAGACGTCCGACGCGACCTTCCCCAGCAAGATCGCATCGGGCGCGGGCTCCATCGTCGACCACGCCGAGTACCCGGCGAACAAGCTCCGCACCGACGGCAAGGCCATCGGCTCCGGCGTCTACAAGCTGGACTCCATCAACGAGAAGAGCGCCAGCTTCTCCGTCAACGAGTCCTACAACGGCAAGGCCAAGGCCAAGAACACCGGCGTCACGCTGAAGTTCTTCAACGGCGACCAGGCCGGCCTCAAGACGGTCCTGGAGAGCGGCGACGTCGACTTCGCCTTCCGCGGCCTCGCCGCCAAGGACATCGCCGCCCTCGCCGCCGTCAAGACCGGCGACAACAAGGTCGACGTCGTCCAGGGCACCGGCGCCGAAGTCGAGCACATGGTCTTCAACGTCAACGACCCCGTCGTCGGCAAGCTCCCCGTGCGCAAGGCCATCGCCTACCTCATCGACCGCGAAGCGCTCGTCAAGGACGTGTACGCGGGCACCGCAGCCCCGCTCTACTCCATCGTCCCCGCGGGCATCGCCGGACACACCACCCCCTTCTTCGACCGCTACGGCGGCAGCCCCCAGGTCGAGAAGGCCAAGGCCGTCCTGAAGGCCGCCAACATCACCGGCAAGATCAAGCTCACCCTGTACTCCACGCCGTCCCGCTACGGCCCCTCCACCGACCAGCAGTTCCAGGTCATCGCCAAGCAGCTCAACGACAGCGGCCTCTTCGAAGCCGACATGAAGTCCGTCGAGTACGAGCAGTACGAGAAGGACATCCAGGACGGCAAGTACGGCGTCTACGTCAAGGGCTGGGTCCCCGACTACCCGGACGCCGACAACTTCACGCAGCCGTTCTTCGGCCCGGACAACGTCCTCCACAACAACTACGACAACAAGGAGATCACCGGGACGCTCATCCCGGCGACCAACACCAAGTCCGACCGCACCGCGGCCAACACGGATTACACCCGTCTCCAGGACATCGTCGCCGACGAACTCCCGCTCATCCCGCTCTGGCAGGGCAAGCAGTACGCCGTCACCCGCCAGAACGTCACCGGCCTCCAGTGGTCCCTGGACGCCTCCACGGTCTTCCGCTTCTGGGAGATCAGCAAGGGCTGACCCGCCCCGCGCACGACGAAGGGCCGGCAGCCGCTCACGCGGCCGCCGGCCCTTCCGCCATTCCCCCGCTCACTGGGCGCCCGGACGCACCAGCCCGCTCTCGTACGCGTACACCGCCGCCTGCACCCGGTCCCGCAGCCCCAGCTTCGTCAGCACATGACCCACGTGCGTCTTGACCGTCGTCTCGCTCACGAACAGGTCCGCCGCGATCTCCGCGTTCGACAACCCCCGGGCCACCAGCTTGAGCACCTCCACCTCGCGCTCCGTCAGCGTCCCCAGCGTGTCCGGCAGGCTCTCCTCACCCGACGGCAGGTGCCCCGCGTACTTGTCCAGCAGCCGCCGCGTGATGCTCGGCGCCAGCATCGCCTCACCCCCCGCGACCACCCGGATCGCCTGCACCAGCTCGTTCGCCGGAGCGTCCTTCAGCAGGAAGCCGCTCGCCCCCGCCCGCAGCGCCTCCACCACGTACTCGTCCAGATCGAACGTCGTCAGCACCAGCACCTTCGCCGGCCCGTTCCGCTCCGGACCCGTGATCTGCCGCGTCGCCTCCACCCCGTCCATCCGCGGCATCCGGATGTCCATCAGCACCACATCGGGCTGCAGCGCCCGCACCTGGTCCAGCGCCTGCAGACCGTCCCCGGCCTCACCCACCACCACCAGGTCCTGCTCGGCCTCCAGGATCATCCGGAAACCGGTGCGCAGCAGTGGCTGGTCGTCGACCAGCAGGACGCGGATCGCCACGGGGTGTACCTCGAATTCGTCGGACGGCATCGGCGGACCCCGCCCATTGTGCCCTGACCGGACGATCAGGAACCGGCCGGCCGGTCCGCCCCCGGCCTCGGAGTGATCACCAGCGGATACGCCGGGGGAGTCCCCCCGAACTCCGGACACACCGCCTGATGATCACACCAGCCGCACAGCTTCGTCGGCCGCGGCCGCCAGTCACCCGTCTCCGTCGCCTCACGAATGGCCTCCCACAACGCGTGCAGCTTGCGCTCCACCCGCTCCAGATCCGCCACCACCGGGTCGTACGTCAGCACGTCCCCACTGCCCAGGTACACCAGCTGCAGCCGCCGCGGCACCACCCGCTTCAACCGCCACACCACCAGTGCGTAGAACTTCATCTGGAACAGCGCACCCTCGGCGTACTCAGGCCGCGGCGCCTTCCCCGTCTTGTAGTCGACGATCCGCACCTCACCCGACGGCGCCACGTCCACCCGGTCGATGATCCCCCGCAGACGCAGCCCCGACTCCAGCTCCGTCTCCACGAAGAACTCCCGCTCCACCGGCTCCAGCCGCGTCGGGTCCTCCAGCGTGAACCACCGCTCCACCAGCGCCTCGGCCTCCGTCAGCCAGCGCGCCAGCCCCGCCCCCTCGTCCCCCTCGGGGAACAGCTCCGCCAGCTCCGGCTTCGCCGCCAGCAACCGGTCCCACTGCCCCGGGACCAGCGCCTTCGCCACCGGCGCCGTCCGCTCCGCCGCCGGATGATCGAAGAGCCGCTCCAGCACCGCGTGCACCAGCGTCCCCCGCGTCGCCGCCGCACTCGGCTTCTCCGGCAGCTTGTCGATCACCCGGAACCGGTACAGCAGCGGACACTGCATGAAATCACCCGCCCGCGAAGGCGACAGCGAGGTGGGCCGGGCAGCAGCCGGGGAAGGATCGGCACCGGGGATCGTCGTCATGCGTGAAACCCTACGGCCCACCGCCGACAGCACGCGCATACCATCGACTCCGGCGCCCTCGCACTGCATGATCGGAGCATCACACCGCGCTACCCCACCAGCGGCGAACACCCGACGTGGACCACACTGGAACCACCGGCACCGAACGAAGGACAACCGTGGCAGACACCGACGAAACCGGCGAGCGCACGGCCAAGCGCTCCGACCCGGGCGGCGGGATCCTCATGGGCCGCCCCTTCGGCGTACCCGTCTACGTCTCGCCCAGCTGGTTCCTCGTCGCCGCCCTCATCACCTGGGTCTTCGGCGACCGGCTCGACCAGGTCCTGCCCGACCTCGGCCCCGCCCGCTACCTCGTCTCCCTCTTCTTCGCCGTCGCCTTCTACGCCTCCGTCCTCGTCCACGAACTCGCGCACACCATCGCCGCACTCCGCTTCAAACTCCCCGTGCGCCGCATCCAGCTCCAGTTCTTCGGCGGAGTCTCCGAGATCGAGAAGGAATCCGAGACGCCCGGCCGCGAATTCGTCCTCGCCTTCGTCGGCCCCCTCCTCTCCCTCGTCCTCGCCGGACTCTTCTACCTCGGCATGAAGGCCGTCGACCCCGCCACCGTCCCCGGCGTCCTCCTCGCCGGCCTCATGATCTCCAACCTCCTCGTCGCCGCCTTCAACCTCCTGCCCGGCCTCCCCCTCGACGGAGGACGCATGCTCCGCGCCGTCATCTGGGGCATCACCGGCAAACCCATGACCGGCACCGTCGCCGCCGCCTGGGTCGGCCGCGGCCTCGCCGTCACCGTCCTCCTCGGCCTCCCCCTCCTCACCCACACCGGACTCCTCGGCAACCGCACCCAGGAGATCGGCGGCATGGACACCGTCATGGACGCCCTCCTCGCCGCCATCCTCGCCGCCATCATCTGGACCGGCGCCGGCAACAGCCTCCGCCTCGCCCGCCTGCGCGAACACCTCCCCGAACTCCAGGCCCGCGCCCTCACCCGCCGCGCCATCCCCGTCGAGAACACCACCCCCCTCTCCGAAGCCCTCCGCCGCGCCAACGAAGCCGGAGCCCGCGCCCTCGTCGTCGTCGACGGCCACGGCGACCCCACCGCCATCGTCCGCGAAACCGCCATCGCCTCCGTCCCCGAACACCGCCGCCCCTGGGTCGCCGTCAGCACCCTCGCCCAGGACCTCACCGACGGCATGAAGGTTTCAGCCGAGCTCACCGGCGAAGAACTCCTCGACCACCTCCGCGCCACCCCCGCCAGCGAATACCTCGTCCTCGAAACCACCGGCGAGATCTACGGCGTCCTGTCCACCCTCGACGTCGAAAAAGCCTTCGTGAAGGCCATGGCGCGGCCCCAGTCCTGAAGCCAATACACTGGTCACATGTCCGAACCGACCGGTGCCGCCCGCCGACGCGGGCCCTTCGAGGTCGGGGACCAGGTTCAGCTCACCGACCCCAAGGGCCGCCACTACACGTTCACGCTCGAAGCCGGGAAGAATTTCCACACCCACAAGGGTTCCTTCCCGCACGACGAGCTGATCGGTGCTCCCGAGGGCAGTGTTGTCCGCACCACGGGCAACGTCGCGTACCTCGCGCTGCGCCCCCTGCTCCCCGACTATGTCCTGTCCATGCCCCGCGGCGCCGCCGTGGTCTACCCCAAGGACGCGGGCCAGATCCTGGCCTTCGCCGACATCTTCCCCGGCGCCCGCGTCGTGGAAGCAGGAGTGGGCTCCGGCTCCCTGAGCAGCTTCCTGCTGCGCGCCATCGGCGACCAGGGCATGCTCCACAGCTACGAGCGCCGCGCGGACTTCGCCGAGATCGCCACGGCCAACGTCGAACGCTACTTCGGCGGCCCCCACCCCGCGTGGCAGCTGACCGTCGGCGACCTCCAGGACAACCTGTCCGACACCGACGTCGACCGCGTGATCCTCGACATGCTCGCCCCCTGGGAGTGCCTGGAGGCCGTCTCCAAGGCCCTCGTCCCCGGCGGCATCCTCTGCTGCTACGTGGCCACCACCACCCAGCTCTCGCGCACCGTCGAATCCATCCGCGAATTCGGCTGCTACGCCGAACCGCAGCCCTGGGAATCGATGATCCGCAACTGGCACGTCGAGGGCCTCGCCGTCCGCCCGGACCACCGGATGATCGGCCACACCGGCTTCCTCGTCACCGCCCGCCGCCTCGCGGACGGCGTCGAGCCCCCCATGCGCCGCCGCCGCCCCTCCAAGGGCGCCTACGGCGAGGACTACGACGGCCCCGGCAGCGACCGCTCCGCCTAGGACCCGCCCGCACGCCCAACACGAAAGCGCTGTGGCGCAGTTCCCCGGCCAACCCGGGGAACTGCGCCACAGCGCCTTTTCGTTGCACCGGGGAAACCCGCCCGGACCCGGCCGTTCCACCCCCGTGTGAGGTATGGCACGATGCTGGCTCCCCGTCACCCTTCGCACAGGAGACACCCCGCGTGCTGCACAGCCCCACCCCGCCGAACCCGGCACTGGACGTCCTGGCGCACCACCACACCCGACCCGTCCACTGGGTCGCCACCGCCTGCGCCATGGCCGCCGTCATAGCCGGCGCCGGACTGCTCCAGCCGGACCGGGCCACCGGAGCCACCCCCGGACCCACCGCGGCGAGCGGCCCGCCGGCCCCCGCACCCGCCCCCGACGCGCACGCCGTCACGTACCCCCTCGACTGCAAGGGGGCCCCACAAGCCGTCACGGACACCGCCGAAGGCGACCTCGACGGCGACGGCAACCCCGAGACGGTCGCCGCCGTACGCTGCGACGCCGGCTCCGGCACCCCGCCCCACGCGATCTACGTACTCGCCCGCGGCGGGCAACAGGGCGCCGCCCCCCGCGTCGTCGCCACCCTCCTCGACGCCGCCCGCCGGCAGACCGCCACCGAGCTCACCGTGAGCGACAGGACCGTCACCGCACGCCTCCTCGGCTACTCCTCGCCCTCGGTACCGCGCTACAGCCCGGACGTGAAGCAGCTCGCCAAGTGGCGCTGGACCGGCGGGAAATTCCGCCAGGAGCTGACGGACTCGGCCGCCACACGTGTTTGAAGCGTCACTCCGCGTCCGGGCCGTATACCTCGACCCTGTCCGAAACGCGCCTTACGTGAATACAGTCACCCGGACATTCCTTCGCCGAGTCGACCACGTCCTGGAGCAGCGTCAGCGGAACCGGAGTGGTCGCCCCCACGTCCTGCAGGAGCTCGTCCTCCGGGCTCTTCACATACGCCAGACCATCGATGTCCAGCTCGAACACCTCCGGCGCGTACTGCACGCAGATGCCGTCCCCGGTACAGAGGTCCTGGTCGATCCAGACCTCCAGCGGCTCCCCGGCCTCGCCGGCACCGCCCGTCGGGGCCTCCTGCTGCACGCTCATATCTCCCGCCGTTTCCTGCCCTGAGTGATCCGTCCCGGACACAACTCGCGACAAGTCGCGCGAGCCCTGACGGGTGTTGAACAGTTCGACCTTACAACCGGCTGCTTTCCGATGTTGAAGGGTGGGTATTTCCCTGGCGTGAGGGAGTACGCAAGGGTGAAGATCGGACACACCTCTACCGTCTTTGTGATCTAGGGGTTTCAATCACCACCAGCCCAGGTAGGGTCAGGAAGCGTCCAGCTCCCCTTGGAGGAGGTGAGGACCGTGGCAGCCCACGACGACGACATCAACCGCGGCATCCGGCCCGGGCGAGGGTCTGAGGACCCCGCTGGCCAGGTTGCCTATCTAGAGCAGGAAATCGCCGTCCTGCGACGCAAGCTCGCCGACTCTCCGCGTCACACGAGGATTCTCGAAGAGCGGATCGTCGAGCTCCAGACGAATCTGGCAGGCGTCTCCGCGCAGAACGAACGACTGGCGAACACCCTCCGTGAGGCCCGCGACCAGATCGTGGCCCTCAAAGAAGAGGTCGACCGGCTCGCACAGCCGCCGGCCGGCTTCGGTGTCTTCCTGCAGGCCAACGAGGACGGCACCGTCGACATCTTCACCGGGGGCCGCAAGCTCCGCGTGAACGTCAGCCCCAGCGTCGACCCGGAAGACCTCCGGCGCGGCCAGGAGGTCATGCTCAACGAAGCGCTCAACGTGGTCGAGGCCATGGAGTTCGAGCGCGCCGGCGACATCGTCACCCTCAAGGAGATCCTGGAGGACGGCGAGCGCGCCCTGGTGGTCGGGCACACCGACGAGGAAAGGGTGGTGAGGCTCGCCGAGCCGCTCCTGGACATCACCATCCGCCCCGGCGACGCCCTGCTCCTGGAGCCCCGCTCCGGCTACGTCTACGAAGTGGTCCCCAAGAGCGAGGTCGAAGAACTCGTCCTCGAAGAGGTCCCGGACATCGACTACGACAAGATCGGCGGCCTGGGCGACCAGATCGAGCTGATCCGCGACGCCGTCGAGCTCCCCTACCTCTACCCCGACCTCTTCAAGGAGCACGAACTGCGGCCCCCGAAGGGCATCCTGCTGTACGGCCCCCCCGGCTGCGGCAAGACGCTCATCGCCAAGGCCGTCGCCAACTCCCTTGCCAAGAAGGTCGCCGAGGTGACCGGCCAGCCCGCCGGGAAGTCCTACTTCCTGAACATCAAGGGCCCCGAACTCCTCAACAAGTACGTCGGCGAGACCGAGCGGCACATCCGCCTCGTCTTCCAGCGGGCCCGTGAAAAGGCCAGCGAGGGCACCCCCGTCATCGTCTTCTTCGACGAGATGGAATCCCTCTTCCGCACCCGCGGATCCGGCGTCAGCTCGGACGTGGAGAACACCATCGTCCCCCAGCTGCTCGCCGAGATCGACGGCGTGGAGGGCCTGGAGAACGTCATCGTCATCGGCGCCTCCAACCGCGAGGACATGATCGACCCGGCCATCCTGCGCCCCGGCCGCCTCGACGTGAAGATCAAGATCGAGCGCCCGGACGCGGAGGCCGCGAAGGACATCTTCGCCAAGTACCTCAAGGCCTCGCTGCCCCTGCACACGGACGACCTGTCCGAACACCAGGGCTCCACGGCCGGCACCGTCCACAGCATGATCCAGACCGTCGTCGAGCAGATGTACGCCGAAACCGAGGAAAACCGCTTCCTCGAGGTCACGTACGCCAACGGCGACAAGGAAGTCCTTTACTTCAAGGACTTCAACTCGGGCGCGATGATCCAGAACATCGTGGACCGCGCGAAGAAAATGGCGATCAAGGCCTTCCTGGAGCACAACCAGAAGGGCCTGCGCGTCTCCCACCTCCTCCAGGCCTGCGTGGACGAGTTCAAGGAGAACGAGGACCTGCCGAACACCACCAACCCGGACGACTGGGCCCGTATCTCCGGAAAGAAGGGCGAGCGGATCGTATTCATCCGCACCCTCGTCACCGGAAAGCAGGGCGCGGACACCGGACGCTCCATCGACACGGTGGCGAATACCGGCCAGTACCTCTGACCGAGCGGGGCGGCTGCGGATGCCCTCACCGGGCACCCGCAGCCGACTGCTTTACCCCCGGCATTGCCGCCCGCCCTTTTCGGCCGGTGACAGGGCAAAGCCAATGACTGAAATGATCTCCCCACCAGCGCGGAGTGGTTCTAGGCTCTTCCGTACCGCCTCCTCCGCAGTGCGGGGACGGACACCGCACATGACCCACCGGAGAACAAGCGGTACTTGAGCGCCGCTCCCGAACGGGAGCGCCGCCGGGCAAGGAGGGCCGCATGACCGTACGGCGAGTAATGGGGATCGAAACGGAGTACGGGATCTCCGTTCCGGGGCACCCGAACGCCAATGCCATGCTCACCTCGTCCCAGATCGTCAACGCCTACGCGGCGGCGATGCACCGGGCGCGACGCGCCCGCTGGGACTTCGAGGAGGAGAATCCGCTGCGGGACGCCCGCGGCTTCGACCTCGCCCGCGAGGCCGCCGACAACAGCCAGCTGACCGACGAGGACATCGGCCTCGCCAACGTCATCCTCACCAACGGCGCACGGCTCTACGTCGACCACGCGCACCCCGAGTACAGCTCGCCGGAGGTCACCAATCCGCTCGACGCCGTCCTCTGGGACAAGGCCGGCGAACGGATCATGGCCGAGGCCGCCGAGCGGGCCGCCCAGCTGCCCGGCGCCCAGCCCATCCACCTCTACAAGAACAACACCGACAACAAGGGCGCCTCCTACGGCACGCACGAGAACTACCTGATGAAGCGGGAGACCCCCTTCTCGGAGATCGTGCGCCACCTGACGCCCTTCTTCGTCTCCCGCCAGGTCGTCACCGGCGCGGGCCGCATCGGCATCGGCCAGGACGGCCGCGAGCACGGCTTCCAGATCAGCCAGCGCGCGGACTACTTCGAGGTCGAGGTGGGGCTGGAGACCACCCTCAAGCGGCCCATCATCAACACCCGGGACGAACCCCACTCCGACGCCGAGAAGTACCGCCGGCTCCACGTGATCATCGGCGACGCGAACCTCTCGGAGATCTCCACCTACCTCAAGCTCGGCACGACCGCCCTGGTCCTGTCCATGATCGAGGACGGGTTCATCAACGTCGACCTGGCCGTGGACCAGCCGGTGCGCACCCTGCACCAGGTCTCCCACGACCCGGACCTCCGGCACCTCATCACCCTGCGCAGCGGGCGCACCCTGACCGCCGTACAACTCCAGATGGAGTACTTCGAGCTGGCCAGGAAGTACGTGGACGAACGTTTCGGGTCGGACGCGGACGAGCAGACCAAGGATGTCCTCACTCGGTGGGAGGACGTACTCGGCCGGCTGGAGACCGACCCGATGAGCCTGTCGGGAGAGCTCGACTGGATCGCCAAGCGGGAGATCCTGGAGGGCTACCGCAGGCGCGACGGACTGGGCTGGGACGCGGCCCGGCTGCACCTGGTGGACCTCCAGTACGCGGACGTCCGCCCCGAGAAGGGCCTGTACAACCGGCTGGTCGCCCGCGGGAAGATGAAGCGGCTCCTGGAGGAGCCGGCCGTGGAGCGGGCCGAGAGCAAGCCCCCGGAGGACACCCGGGCGTACTTCCGCGGGCGCTGCCTGGAGCAGTACGCGGACGACGTGGCGGCGGCCTCCTGGGACTCGGTGATCTTCGACCTCCCGGGCCGCGACTCGCTCCAGCGGGTCCCGACCCTGGAGCCGCTGCGGGGGACCCGCAACCACGTCAAGGAGCTGCTGGACCGCTGCCGGACGGCGGAGGACCTGGTACGGGTGCTCTCGGGGCAGTGAGGCGGCCCATGGGGGCCTGAAAGGGCCCGCTTCCGGGAATCATGAGAAAACCCGGACGTTATGAAAGTGCGGGGACGAATGTCGGACCCTCCTTGTAGGGTCCGACGTAGGGTCTGATCTTGAGAGGTCCCGAATCCCGGGGTCTTTCCATGTGGGCGTGCGAACCGAGCGGGGTGAGGTAGACATGGCGACCAAGGACACCGGCGGCGGACAGCAGAAGGCGACGCGCTCGACCGAGGAGGTCGAGGAGGCGGCGGTCGAGGAATCGACCGACCTCAAGGAGCGGCAGGAAAAGCTCTCCGACGACGTCGACTCCGTACTCGACGAAATTGACGACGTCTTGGAAGAGAACGCCGAGGATTTCGTGAGGTCATTCGTGCAAAAGGGTGGCCAGTAAGGTCGCCCGGGGCCATTTGACCTTCGGATTGAAGGTTGGGGGCGGGATGGCCGGGGAGGGAACGAAGCGTTGCTCGCGCTGCAAGCGCGTTCAACCGTGTGAGGCCTTCGCGAGCAATCGGGCGATGCGCGACGGCCTGCAGGCGTACTGCCGTGAATGCCAGGCCGAGCACTACAAACTGAGACAAGAGGCCAAGGGGCGGACGGTGCGGGCGAAGGTTCCCGTGCCGTCCGGGCACAAGCGGTGTCCCCAGTGCGGTGAGATCAAGCCCCATTCCGAGTGGGAGCGGAACAGGACCAGTTCGGACGGCTGGGCCAGCTACTGCCGAGAGTGCCGAGCACAACGCAACCGGGCGTCGTACTTCAAGCGCCACTACGGCATCACCGAAGCCGAGCGTGATCACATGATCGCGGCTCAAGGCGGGATCTGCCTGCTCTGCCAGGAGGCACCCGCGGAGCATGTTGATCACGATCATCAGACGGGTAAGGTCCGAGGCGTACTGTGCTTCAGCTGCAACGCGGCCTTGGGGCAGTTCAAGGATCGGCCGGACGTCATACGGCGTGCAGCCGCTTACGTGGAAGGAAACCTGTGGAACCCAACACTCGTAGCACAGGGCGTCTACCGGCAGCCTTCCTGACGCCGGGGTCGTCGTCCTTCATGGACTTCCTGGGCGCGCACTCGCCCGAGATGCTGCCGGGCAACCGCAAGCTGCCCGAGGGCGTCGTCGAGGCGCCGCACGGGACGACCATCGTGGCCGCCACCTTCCCCGGCGGGGTCGTGCTCGCCGGTGACCGGCGGGCGACCATGGGGAACATGATCGCGCAGCGGGACATCGAGAAGGTGTTCCCGGCCGACGAGTACTCCGCGGTGGGCATCGCCGGTACGGCCGGTCTGGCCGTGGAGATGGTCAAGCTGTTCCAGCTGGAGCTGGAGCACTTCGAGAAGGTGGAGGGGACGACCCTCTCCCTGGAGGGCAAGGCCAACCGGCTCTCCACCATGATCCGGAGCAACCTCGGCATGGCGATGCAGGGGCTGGCCGTCGTGCCGCTGTTCGCGGGGTACGACGAGGCCAAGGAGAAGGGCCGGATCTTCTCCTACGACGTGACCGGCGGCCGCTCCGAGGAGCACGGCTACGCCGCCACCGGTTCGGGTTCGATCTTCGCCCGGGGCTCGATGAAGAAGCTGTTCCGTCCCGATCTGACGGAGGAGCAGGCCACCACGCTGGTCGTGCAGGCGCTGTACGACGCCGCCGACGACGACTCGGCGACCGGCGGTCCGGACCTGTACCGGCACATCTATCCCATCGTCACCGTCATCACCGACGAGGGCTTCCGCAGGCTGACCGAGGACGAGTCGCAGTCCCTCGCCCGCAAGGTGACGGACCGTCGGCTCCAGGAGCCCGACGGTCCGCGCGCCGCCCTGCTCTGACCAGTCCGCTCGTCGCCCAGAAGAAAGGGACGGAAAGCCGGTGTCGACTCCGTTCTATGTGTCACCCCAGCAGGCCATGGCCGACCGGGCGGAATACGCCCGGAAGGGCATCGCCCGCGGTCGCAGCCTTGTCGTGCTGCAGTACGCCGACGGCATCGTGTTCGTCGGTGAGAACCCGTCCCGCGCGCTGCACAAGTTCAGCGAGATCTACGACCGGATCGGCTTCGCGGCCGCCGGCAAGTACAACGAGTACGAGAACCTGCGGATCGGCGGTGTGCGGTACGCGGATCTGCGCGGATACACCTATGACCGTGACGACGTGACGGCCCGTGGGCTGGCGAACGTGTACGCGCAGACGCTCGGCACGATCTTCTCGTCGGCCGGTGAGAAGCCGTACGAGGTGGAGCTGGTGGTCGCCGAGGTGGGTGCCACGGCGGCCGGGGACCAGATCTACCGGTTGCCGCACGACGGCTCGATCGTGGACGAGCACGGCTCGGTCGCGGTCGGCGGGAACGCGGAGCAGATCAGTACCTTCCTCGACCAGCGGCACCAGGACGGGATGACCCTGTCCGAGGCGTTGAAGCTGGCGGTGCAGGCGCTGTCCGCCCAGGCGAACGGTGCGGACAAGGCGATTCCGGCGGAGCGGCTGGAGGTGGCGGTGCTGGACCGTACGCGGTCGCAGCAGCGCAAGTTCAAGCGGATCCGCGGCCGGCAGCTGTCGCGGCTGCTGGAGGCGGACGTTCCGGCGGCTGCCCAGGCGGATGCGGTGTCGAACGACGAGGCGCCGGAGGACGACGCCGAGTAGGGCGTGTGCGTGTGTGGGGCCCCGGTCCGCCGTTTCGGCGGGCCGGGGCCCCCGTGCGTTCAGGGGGTGGGGGCGGGGCCCGAGGAGTCGCGGACGATCAGGTCGACGGGGATGTCGGGGGCGGTCCAGGGGGTGCCGTCGAGGACGGCGAGGAGGGCGGTCATGCCCTGTTCGCCGACCTGTTCGGCGGGGAGGTGGACGGTGGTGAGTTCGGGTTCGACGGCGGTGGCGAGGGCGAGGTCGTCGAAGCCGGTGACGGAGAGGTCCTCGGGGATGCGCAGGCCGAGGCGGCGGGCGGCCTTGCAGGCGCCGGCGGCCAGGATGTCGTCGTCGCAGACGATGGCGGTGGGGCGGTCGTGGGGGGCGGCGAGGGCCGTCTCCATGGCGGTGCGGGCGGCTTCGACGGTGAGTTCGGCTCGTACGGTGCGCAGCCGGGTGGCGGGGCCCAGGAGGGCGGCGAGGGTGTCGGCGCGGACCTCGAAGGTCCAGGAGTCGATGGCGGAGGCGAGGTGGAGGATGTCGCGGTGGCCGTGGTCGAGGAGGTGGGTGCAGATCTGGCGGACTCCGTCGGCCATGGCGAGGTTGACGTGGGCGGCGGCGCCGGGGGAGGTGGGGTCGCTGTCGAGCATGACGAGGGGGAGGTCGTCGCCGCCGATGGCGGCGAGGGCGTCGGCTGCCATGGAGGAGGCGATGACTCCGTCGAGGGCGGCGCGGGCGGAGGCGAAGGGGTCGCGGGCGGGGCCGGTGCCGTCGGGGGAGGGGTAGAGGACGACGCCGAAGCCGTGGTCGGCGGCGACGCGGGCGGCGCCGGTGTAGACGCGGGCGAAGAATTCGTTGGTGAGGGCGGGGACGACGAGGAGGGCGGTGCGGGTGCTGCCGAGGCGGAGGTTGCGGGCGGCGAGGTTGGGGCGGTAGCCGAGTGCGGTGGCGGCTTCGCGGACGAGGGTGGCGGTGCGTTCGGAGACGCGGCCGCGCCATTTGTCGCCGAGGACGAGGGAGACGGTGGCCTGGGAGACCCCGGCGGCGGTGGCCACGTCGCGGCTGGTGGGTCTCGTCACACGGTGCTCCTGAAGTGCGAGGTGGGAGGGGGTGGGGGTGGTGGGGCGGTTGGACCTGTGGACTGCGGCCATGGTACGTATGACGGGTCAAGTTATACGTATTACTCCGGCAGGGTCCGGGCAGAAGGGGGCGGACATGGCCGCGGGATACGCGGAGCTGCTCAGGACCCGGCACGCGGCGAGGCTGCTGGCGGGGACGCTGATGGGCCGGCTGCCGAACGGTACCGGGCCGATCGCGATCGTGCTCTTCACCCGGGCGGAGGGGGGCAGCTACAGCCTGGCGGGCGCGCTCGCGGCGGCGTACGGGCTGGCCAACGCGGTGGGTCAGCCGTTGCTGGGCCGGGCGGTGGACCTGTACGGGCAGCCGCGCGTGCAGTTGCCGGCGGCCGTGGTCTCGGCGCTGGGCATGGTGTGGCTGGCTCTGGCGGGTACGGGGTCGGCTGCCGTGGCCTATGCGGCGGTGGTGATCGCGGGTCTGTTCACGCCGCCGCTGGAGGGCGGGCTGCGGGCGCTGTGGCCCAAGGTGCTGGGCGGCAAGGAGGAGCGGGTGCACGCCGCGTACGCCATGGACGCGGTGGCGCAGGAGGTCATGTACACGGTCGGGCCGCTGCTGGTGACGCTGTTCGTGGCGCTGTGGTCGCCGGCGGTGGCGCTGCTGGCGCTGAACGCGCTGGGGGTGCTGGGCGCGCTGTCGGTGGTGGTGTCGGAGCCTTCGCGTACGTGGCGTTCGGAGCCGCGTGAGGCGCACTGGCTGGGGGCGCTGCGTTCGCGCGGGCTGCTGGCGCTGCTGGGGGCGTTCTTCTTCGTGGGGATGGCGCTGGGGGCGATCACGGTGGCCGCGGTGTCGTACGCGGACGGTCACGGTGGTCAGGCGGTGTACGGCTGGCTGCTGGCGGCGCTGGGGCTGGGTGCGCTGTTCGGTGGTGTGTTCTACGGGGCGCGGCAGTGGGCGGGTGCGCCGGAGCGGCGGCTGCGGCTGCTGGTGGCGTTGCTGGCGGTGTGTTATCTGCCGCTGATGGTGCCGGTGGGCACGGTGGCGATGGTGGGGTTGTCGGCGTTGGCGGGGGTGTTCCTGGCTCCGTCGCTGGCGTGTGCGTTCGTGGTGGTGGACCGGCATGCTCCGGCGGGCACCCTGACGGAGGCGTTCTCCTGGCTGGTGACGTTCTTCGGGGTGGGTGCGGCGATCGGTACGGCGGCGGCCGGTCCGGCGGTGGAGGCGGGTGGCACGGTGGCGGGCTACGCGGTGGCGTGCGGGGCGGGTGTCGCGGCGCTGCTGGTGCTGACGGTCACTCAGCGGGCGCTGTCCGGCGGGGGTCGCAGCCGTGCCGTGGCGGGGTCCTCGACGGTGCCGGTGGAGGGTGTCGTGGGGGGCGTCGTGGAGCCGGTGGTCAAAAACTGATCGGAACGCCGCTCTCGAACCCGGTTTCAGAAGAGGGCAGAAGGCGTAATGTTCAGTCATGGACCGCCGCATTTTCGGGCTGGAGAACGAGTACGGCGTCACGTGCACGTTCAGGGGACAGCGCCGACTGTCTCCTGACGAAGTGGCGCGCTACCTCTTCCGCCGTGTTGTGTCATGGGGCCGCAGCAGCAATGTCTTCCTGCGGAACGGCGCCCGTCTGTACCTCGACGTGGGATCGCATCCGGAATATGCAACTCCCGAATGCGACAACCTGATCGAACTGGTCACCCACGACAAGGCCGGCGAGCGCATTCTCGAAGGCCTGCTCGTCGACGCAGAACGTCGCCTGCACGAGGAGGGAATCGCGGGCGACGTCTACCTCTTCAAGAACAACACCGACTCGGCGGGCAATTCGTACGGTTGTCACGAGAACTACCTCGTGGCCCGGCACGGAGAATTCTCGCGCCTGGCGGACATCCTGATTCCCTTCCTCGTCACGCGCCAGCTGATCTGTGGCGCGGGCAAGGTGCTCCAGACCCCGCGGGGCGCGGTCTACTGCGTCAGCCAGCGGGCGGAGCACATCTGGGAGGGGGTCAGCTCCGCGACGACCCGGTCGCGGCCGATCATCAACACCCGGGACGAGCCCCACGCGGACGCCGAGCGCTACCGGCGCCTGCACGTGATCGTCGGGGATTCGAACATGTCCGAGACGACCATGCTGCTCAAGGTCGGGGCCACCGACCTGGTGCTGCGCATGATCGAGGCGGGCACGGTGATGCGGGACCTGACCCTGGAGAACCCGATCCGGGCGATCCGGGAGGTCAGCCACGACATCACCGGTCAGCGCAAGGTGCGCCTGGCCAGTGGTCGCGAGGCGTCGGCGCTGGAGATCCAGCGGGAGTACTACGAGAAGGCGCTGGACTTCGCCGAGCGGCGGGGCATCCGCACCGGGGTGGTGGAGCAGGTCCTGGAGCTGTGGGGCCGGACCCTGGACGCCGTGGAGGCGGAGGACCTGGACCGGATCGGTACGGAGATCGACTGGGTCATGAAGTACCAGCTGATCGAGCGGTACCGGGCCAAGCACAACATGACGATGTCCAATCCGCGGGTCGCGCAGATAGACCTCGCGTACCACGACATCCACCGCCGGCGGGGGCTGTACTACCTGCTGGAGCGCAAGGGGCAGGCGGCGCGGGTCTGCAACGACCTGAAGATCTTCGAGGGCAAGTCGGTGCCCCCGCAGACGACGCGGGCCAGGCTGCGCGGCGACTTCATCCGCAGGGCGCAGGAGCAGCGGCGGGACTTCACCGTCGACTGGGTGCACCTGAAGCTGAACGACCAGGCGCAGCGGACGGTGCTGTGCAAGGACCCGTTCCGGTCGGTGGACGACCGGGTGGAGAAGCTCATCGCCGGCATGTGAGGCCGGTGGGCCGGGGACCCCGTGCGCGGTGGCGTGCGGGGTCTTCGCACGCCACCGCCTTGTCGCGGAGGGGGCAGCCCGTAGAGTGGGCCGCTAGGACGGACCATTCCAGCGACCCTGAGGACCATTGTGCGACGCCGACTTGCTGCCGCGCTCATCGTGCCGGCTCTGATGCTCACCGCGGCCTGCGGAGGGGGCGACGACTCCGGGAAGAAGGACTCCGCGTCTCCGTCGGCCGACGCCTCGAAGCCCGCTGAGGTTCCGAAGCCGGTGGACTCCGCGGATCCGATGCCGTCGGTGGCGGGTGAGGCGGGGAAGAAGGCGGAGATCACCGTCCCCAAGGGCGAGCCGAGCGGCAAGTTCGTGGTGCACACGGTCACCGAGGGCAGTGGCCCGGTGATCAAGAAGGACGACCTCGTCCTGACGAAGTACACGGGCAAGGTCTGGAAGAGCGGCAAGGACCTGCAGGGTTCCTATGACAAGGACGGCCAGCCGCTGGTCGTGCCGGCCGGTTCGCAGTCGATCCTGCCGCTGTTCAGCGACTCGGTGGTGGGCAAGAAGGTCGGCAGCCGTGTGCTGGTCGTCGCCCCGCCGGCGGCGGCTTTCGGTGCCCAGGGCCAGCCCCAGCTGGGGGTCGGTCCGACCGACAACCTGGTGTTCGTGCTGGACCTGGATTCGGTGATGCCGAAGAAGGCCGAGGGCACGCAGGCGCCGATCCCGTCGGACCTGCCGCAGGTGAAGGCGGACAAGGACGAGGCCGCGACGATCACGATCCCGAAGAACGACCCTCCGAAGGAGCTGGTCGACAAGGTCCTGATCGAGGGCAAGGGTCCGGAGGTCAAGTCCGGCCAGACCGTGTACATGCAGTACAGCGGTGCGGCGTGGGCGCCGAACCAGGGCAAGGACGCGGCGAAGCTGTTCGACACGTCCTGGAAGACCGGGGCGCCGTTCTCGACGGTGATCGGTCAGGGCCAGGTCATCGAGGGCTGGGACAAGGGTCTGGTGGGCAAGAAGGTCGGCAGCCGCGTGCTGCTGGTGATCCCGCCGGAGCAGGCGTACAAGGATCAGGCCAAGGGTGAGGACCTGCCGGCCAACTCGACGCTGGTCTTCGTCGTGGACATCGTCGGGGCAGTGTAAGACTGTTCCGGTTGACCGTTTCGTACGTATGAGGAGCAGTTCCGTGAGCCAGAAGCTCGAGAAGCCCGAGATCGACTTCCCCGAGGGCCCGGTTCCGACCGACCTCGTCATCGAGGACATCTGGGAGGGCGACGGCGCCGAGGCCAAGGCCGGTTCCATGGTCTCCGTCCACTACGTGGGCGTGGCCTTCTCCACCGGCGAGGAGTTCGACGCCTCGTGGAACCGCGGCTCCGCGCTGCAGTTCCCGCTCGGTGCCGGCCGCGTCATCGCGGGCTGGGACCTGGGCATCGCGGGCATGAAGGTCGGCGGCCGTCGCAAGCTGACGATCCCGGCGCACATGGCCTACGGTGACCGCGGCGCGGGTGACGCGATCGCCCCGGGCGAGACGCTGATCTTCGTCTGTGACCTGATGGCCGCCTGATTCACCGGCAGTCACCGTGAGGGCCCCCGCCGTGAGGCGGGGGCCCTCGCTTTTGTCCGGGACGGCCGGGGCGGTACGGTCAACGGTCACGGGTGTGTGTCGAGGAGCGGGGGAACGGCGTCGATGGCGATTGCCAAGGCCGAGCGGCTGATGAATCTGGCGCTGTGTCTGCTGGGGACCCGTCGTCCCCTCAGCAAGCGCGAGCTGCGCGGTTCCATCGAGGCTTACCTGGAAGCCGGGAACGACGAATCCTTCAACCGGATGTTCGAGCGGGACAAGGACGATCTGCGCGAACTCGGTCTGGTGATCGAGACGGTGGAGAACCTGGAGGGGGAGACCGGGTACCTGGCCCGCCGGGACAGCAACCGGCTGCCTCCCGTCTCGCTGGACGCCGAGGAGGCCGCCGCCCTGGGGCTGGCGGCCAAGGTGTGGCAGCAGGCCCGGCTCGCCGGGGCGGCCAGCGGAGCCCTGCAGAAGCTGCGGGCCGGCGGGATGCCGGAGGCCGGTGACCCGTACGAGGGCCAGCACAGTGCCATCGAGCCGCGCATCCCGGTCCACGAGGCGGCCTTCGAGCCGCTGATGCTGGCCTGCCGCGACCGGCGGCCGGTGGTCTTCGAGTACCGCAAGTCCAACGCCGCCCGGCCCGAACCCCGTCAGGTCGAGCCGTGGGCCCTGGAGTGCTGGCGCGGTCACTGGTACCTGGCCGGGTACGACCGCGACCGCGGGGCGGAGCGCGTGTTCCGGCTCTCCCGGATCACCGGGAAGGTCCGTTCCCGGGCCGGGAAGTACAGCGCCGAGGTGCCCGACGTGGTGACCGTGCGGGAGACCGTGGCGAGCTGGGCCGGGGAGGGCGGCGAGCGTTCCGCGGTGATCCGCCTGCGGGCCGGGGCCGGGTACCCGCTGCGGGCCAAGGCCACCGCCGTGCGCGAGGGCGCCGACGGCTGGGACGAGCTGGAGGTCCCGTACGGGCACGGGCTCGACGCCTGGCTCGTGGAGTTCGGCCCGGACGTCGTCGTGGTGGAGCCGGCCGATCTGCGGGCCGACGTGGTCGACCGGCTGCGCGCCGTCGCCCGGGGCTGAACCGCACCATCCGTAGCAACGCCCTGAGGGGGAGACGTACCAGCATGGCTGCCAACGCCATCGACCAGACCCGCCGGATGCTGTCCCTGGTGACCTACCTGCGCGAGCGGCCGGGCGCGCACGTCGCCGACGTCGCCCGCGCCTTCGGGATCACCGAGGACGAGCTGATCTCGGACCTCGACGTGCTGCCCATGTGCGGCACCAGCTTCCGCGGCGGGGACCTGCTCGACATCGACACAGACGGGGAGCGCATCTGGTGGCGCAATCCCGACGCCTCCGGGGAGTCCACGGCCGAGCCGCTGCGGCTGGCCGCCGACGAGGCGACGGCCCTGCTGGTCGCCGCCCGTGCGGTGGCGACCCTGCCGGGGCTGCGCGAGAGCGACCGGGACGCGCTGCTGCGCGCCACCGCGAAGCTGGAGGCGGCCGCCGGGGAGGCGGCCGGGGCCAGCTCCCGGCTGTCGGTGACCTTCGAGTCCGAGGGCGGGGTCTTCGCGGACGTCGACCGGGCCATCGCGGAGCGGCGGCGGCTGTGGCTGCGCTACTACTCGCCCGCCCGTGACGAGCTGACCGAGCGCACCGTCGACCCGATCCGGCTGTTCGCCGTGGGGCACACCTACATGGAGGGGTGGTGCCACCTCTCGGAGGCCCGCCGCACCTTCCGGCTCGACCGGGTGGCCGAGATCCGACTGCTCGACGAGCGGGCCGAGCCGCCCGCGATCGAGCCCCGGGACCTGTCCGAGGGGCTGGTCCAGCCGGCCGCCGAGGACCCGGAGGTGGTGGTCGAGGTGGGGCCCGGCGGGCGCTGGGTCGCCGAGTACTACCCGCACGACAGTGCCGAGGAGCGGCCCGACGGCGGCCTGCGGATCACCCTGCGCAGCCCCGACCCGGCCTCCCTGCGCCGGCTGGCGCTGCGCCTGGGCCGGGACGGCCGGATCGTGTCGCCTCCGGAACTGGCACAGAGCGCGCGGAAGGCCGCCGCGGAGGCACTCGCGGGGTACGGGGAACGGATCTAGGGGGAGCGGGCAGCGATGTCGCCATCATCCGGGCAGGCGGCCGTCACCTTCAAGGCGGCCTGCCCCGAGTGCCGGGCCCGTTTCGAGCTGGCCGCGGACGCGCTGCGGCTGGCGATCGGCAGACGGGCCACCTTCTACTCCTTCACCTGCCCCCAGTGCTCGGCCTCGGTCCGTAAACCCGCAGGTGAGCGCATTGTGGAGCTGTTGACCGGCGGAGGGGTGAGCACGCTGCGCAGCGTGTGAGGCGGGCGCGCTAGGCTCGTCCCATGCTGTGGCCGATGCTCGCAATTGTCCTGGGCTTCCTCGGGGTCGCCGTCCTCGCCGTGCTGGCCGTGCGGGTCTTCCTGGAGGTGCGGCGGCTCTCCGGGCAGGTGGCCCTGGCCAGCCGCCGGATCACCCAGGCCTCGGGGGACCTGGAACAGGCGGCGGCCGACCTGGCGCGGGCCGGGCAGGGACTGCGGCCGTAGGCGCGCGGTACGTCGGCCCGCGGTACGTCGGCCCGCGCGTATGGAATCCGTGGAGGAGGACCCGTACCGTCGGTGCGGTAAGCATGCGGGGATACCCCGGGGGATTGCCGGGCGTTAACCCTCGGGGGTTACGATCCTTGTCAGAGAGGTGCCGGAGCTCCGTCCGGAGGCGCCGGGCCACCACAACCAGCCGTTTCGGTGAGAAGGAAGACACACATGATCGGCAATCTGAAGCCCCTCGAGATCCTTCTGATCATCGCTGTCATCGTGCTGCTGTTCGGCGCCAAGAAGCTTCCCGAGATGGCCCGCTCCCTCGGCAAGTCGGCCCGGATCCTCAAGAGCGAGGCGAAGGCCATGAAGAAGGACGGCGAGTCCGAGGACGCCGCGGCCACCGCTCCGGTCGCCGACCAGGCCCCGGCCCAGCCCGTCGCCCCGCGCACCATCCAGGCCGCTCCGGGCGACGTCACCAGCGCCCGCCCGGTCAGCGAGCCGAACCGCACCACCCAGGCCTGACATCCGGCGGTCGCCCGCCGTACGAGTCATCTGTAACGAGACAAGGGACGTGGGTTGCTCAAGTCTGCCCGCAAGCAGGGGAACAAGGACCGGGCCAAGGACGCCGAAGGGCGCATGCCGCTGGTCGAGCACCTGCGTGAGCTGAGAAACCGCCTGCTGAAGTCGGTGCTGGCGATCGTCGTGGTGACCATCGTCGCGGCCTACTTCTACCGGCCGATCATCGACTTCCTGCTGGAGCCGATGCTCTCGTCCGTCGGCTGCACCAACGGGGCCACGCACCAGCGCAACGGTGCCCCCTGCGCCGAGATGACGACGAACGGCCTGACCGCTCCCTTCTCCATCGCGCTGAAGGTGGGCCTGTCCGCGGGCATCGTGATGTCCGCGCCCGTCTGGCTCTACCAGCTGTGGGCGTTCGCCGCCCCGGGCCTGCACCGCAACGAGAAGAAGTACGCGCTGAGCTTCGTCGCGGTCGGCGCCCCGCTGTTCCTCGCCGGCGCGGTGCTCGCGTACAAGATCCTGCCGCAGACGGCGGAGATCCTCCTCGGCTTCACGCCGGACCACGTCAAGAACCTGCTGCCGGTCGACGACTACCTCGACCTCGTCACGCGCATGGTCGTGGTCTTCGGCCTGGCCTTCGAGCTGCCGCTGATGCTGGTGCTGCTGAACTTCACCGGTGTGCTCAGCGCCAAGCGGCTGGGCAGCTGGTGGCGCGGCATGGTCCTCGGCATCACGATCTTCGCGGCCTTCGCGACGCCCACGGGCGACCCGCTCACCATGCTGACGCTGGCCTCCCCGATCGTGGCCCTGTACTTCATCGCCCTGGGGATCTGCCTCATGAACGACCGGCGCCGCAAGCGCGCCAACCCCGACGCCGACCTCGACGACGACGAGGCCTCCGACGTCGACCTGACCCCGGCCCCGATCGGCGCGACCGAGCAGGCCCCGGCCGCCTCCACGTTCCCCGAGCAGGCCGACGGCGGACGCAGGCAGATCAACGGCTACGACGACGCCACCTGACGGGCACGCCCCCGGCCGCGGCCGGGGGCGCCTCCGGGAAACCGGTGAGCGCGGAGATCACCCTCGGGTACATTCCCGGGGTGTCCTCCGAGATCACCCTCTTCGTCAATCCCACCGCGGGACGCGGCCGGGGCGCGCACGCCGCGCAGCCGGCCGCTTCCGCGCTCCGGGAGGCCGGATTCTCCGTCCGGACCGTGGTCGGCACCGACGCGGCCGACGCCCTGGCCCGGCTGCGCGCGGACGTCCGCGACGGCACCGGCGCGGTGATCGCCGTCGGCGGTGACGGGGTGGTCTCCCTCGCCCTCCAGGCACTGGCCGGGACGGCCGTCCCCCTCGGCGTGGTCGCGGCCGGCACCGGCAACGACTTCGCCCGCTCGATGGGACTGCCCGTACGGGAGCCCGAGCGGGCGGGGCACCTCGCCGCCGAGGCCCTCAAGGAGGGCCGGATACGGGAGATCGACCTCGGCCGCGCCGGTGACACCTGGTACGGGACCGTGCTGTGCTCCGGCTTCGACTCGCGGGTCAACGACCGGGGCAACCGGATGCGGCTCCCGCTCGGCCGGTTCAAGTACGACCTGGCCATCCTCGCGGAGCTGGCCGCCTTCAGGCCCTTCCCGTACCGGATCACCCTCGACGGGGACCGGGTGATCGAGACGCAGGCCACGCTCGTGGCCGTCGGCAACGGGTCCTCGTACGGCGGCGGGATGCGCATCTGCGCGGACGCCGAACCGGACGACGGCCTCTTCGACGTCACGGTGGTCGGCGACTGCGGCCGCGGCACCCTGCTGAAGGTGTTTCCGCAGGTCTACAAGGGAACGCACCTCTCCCACCCCAAGGTCACCGTGTACCGGGCCGCCGAGGTCACCCTGGAGTCGGCCGCGCTCACCGCCTACGCCGACGGGGAGCGGCTGGGCCCGCTGCCGGTGACCGCGCGGTGCGTCCCCGGAGCCCTGCGGCTGCTCACTTAAATGATCGCGACTGTTGTCGGAGGGGGCGGGTAGGCTCGACAGCAAGATGACCGAAGAACTCTCCCCCGCCGAGCGGTACGCCGCTGCCCGGATCCGCGCCGCCGAAGAGGCCACCGCCCTGGCCCCCTTCCGCGAGATGTACGAATTCGACCTGGACCCGTACCAGGTCGAGGCCTGCAAGGCACTGGAGGCCGGCAAGGGCGTCCTGGTCGCCGCCCCGACCGGTTCCGGAAAGACCATCGTCGGCGAGTTCGCCGTGCACCTCGCGCTCCAACAAGGGCGCAAGTGCTTCTACACGACGCCGATCAAGGCCCTGTCGAACCAGAAGTACGCCGACCTCGTCAAGCGCTACGGCGCCTCCAAGGTGGGCCTGCTGACCGGCGACAACAGCGTCAACTCCGAGGCGCCGGTGGTCGTGATGACCACCGAGGTGCTCCGCAACATGCTCTACGCGGGCTCCCAGTCGCTCCTGGGCCTGGGCTACGTCGTGATGGACGAGGTGCACTACCTCTCCGACCGGTTCCGCGGAGCCGTCTGGGAGGAAGTGATCATCCACCTCCCCGAGTCGGTGACCTTGGTGTCGCTGTCCGCCACCGTCTCCAACGCCGAGGAGTTCGGCGACTGGCTCGACACCGTGCGCGGCGACACCGAGGTGATCGTCTCCGAGGAGCGGCCCGTACCGCTGTGGCAGCACGTGATGGCCGGCCGGCGGGTCTACGACCTCTTCGAGGAGGAGTCCGACCACGGCGGCCGCGGCTCCGCGCGCCGCGAGGTCAACCCCGACCTGCTGCGCATGGCCCGCGAGGAGAACACCCGTACCTACAGTCCCAAGGACCGGCGGCGCGGCAAGATGGTCCGCGAGGCCGACCGCGAGCGCGAGCGCCGCTCACGCGGCCGGATCTGGACCCCCAGCAGGCCCGAGGTCATCGCCCGCCTGGACGGCGACAACCTGCTGCCCGCCATCAACTTCATCTTCAGCCGGGCGGGCTGCGAGGCCGCCGTCCAGCAGTGCCTCTACGCGGGCCTGCGGCTCAACGACGACACCGCGCGGCTGAAGGTCCGCGAGATCGTCGAGGAGCGGACCGCCTCCATCCCGGCCGAGGACCTGCACGTCCTGGGCTACTACGAGTGGCTCGAAGGCCTGGAGCGGGGCATCGCCGCGCACCACGCGGGCATGCTGCCCACCTTCAAGGAGGTCGTGGAGGAGCTCTTCGTCCGCGGTCTGGTCAAGGCCGTCTTCGCCACCGAGACCCTCGCGCTGGGCATCAACATGCCCGCGCGCACGGTCATCCTGGAGAAGCTGGTCAAGTGGAACGGCGAGCAGCACGCCGACATCACCCCCGGCGAGTACACGCAGCTGACCGGCCGGGCCGGGCGGCGCGGCATCGACGTCGAGGGCCACGCGGTGGTGCTCTGGCAGCGCGGCATGGACCCGGTGGGGCTGGCGGGGCTCGCGGGTACCCGTACCTATCCGCTGCGTTCGAGCTTCAAGCCCTCGTACAACATGGCCGTGAACCTGGTCCAGCAGTTCGGGCGGCACCGCTCGCGCGAGCTCCTGGAGACCTCCTTCGCGCAGTTCCAGGCCGACCGCTCCGTCGTGGGCATCTCCCGGCAGGTCCAGCGCAACGAGGAGGGCCTGACGGGCTACCGCGAGGGCATGACCTGCCACCTGGGGGACTTCGAGGAGTACGCGCGGCTGCGCCGCGATCTGAAGGACCGTGAGACGGACCTGGCCAAGCAGGGCGCGGCGCAGCGCCGGGCGCAGGCGGCCAGTTCGCTGGAGCGGCTCAAGCCGGGCGACGTCATCCACGTGCCGACGGGCAAGTTCGCCGGGCTCGCGCTGGTGCTGGACCCGGGCGTGCCGGCGGGGCGGGTCCACGGTCACCGCGGGCAGGAGTACGCCGAGGGCCCGCGCCCGCTGGTGCTGACCGCGGAGCGGCAGGTCAAGCGGCTCGCCGCGATCGACTTCCCGGTGCCGGTCGAGGCCATCGACCGGATGCGGATCCCCAAGACGTTCAACGCCCGTTCGCCGCAGTCCCGCAGGGACCTGGCGACGGCGCTGCGCAACAAGGCCGGTCACATCGCTCCCGAGCGCCGCCGTCCGGGCCGGGCGGCGGCGGCCGACGACCGCGAGATCGCCCGGCTGCGGGCCGAGCTGCGCGCGCACCCCTGCCACGGCTGTGACGAGCGTGAGGACCACGCCCGTTGGGCGGAGCGCTTCCACCGGCTCAAGCGGGACACCCAGCAGCTGGAGCGGCGCATCGAGGGCCGGACGAACACCATCGCCCGCACCTTCGACCGGATCCACGCGCTGCTGACCGAGCTGGACTACCTGCGCGAGGACGAGGTCACCGTGCACGGCAAGCGGCTCGCCCGGCTCTACGGCGAGCTCGACCTGCTGGCGTCGGAGTGTCTGCGCGAGGGGGTCTGGGAGGGGCTCAGCCCGGCCGAACTGGCGGCGTGCGTCTCGGCGTTGGTCTTCGAGGCCCGGCAGTCGGACGACGCCGTACCGCCGAAGGTGCCGAACGGTCCGGCCAAGGCGGCGCTCGGCGAGATGGTCCGGATCTGGGGCCGGCTCGACGCGCTGGAGGAGGAGCACCGCATCAACCAGGCGGAGGGCGTGGGCCAGCGCGAGCCGGACCTCGGCTTCGCGTGGGCGGCGTACCAGTGGGCCTCCGACAAGAGCCTGGACGAGGTGCTGCGCGAGGCGGAGATGCCGGCCGGTGACTTCGTGCGCTGGTGCAAGCAGGTCATCGACGTCCTGGGGCAGATCGCCGCGGCGGCTCCGGGCTCCTCGGCCCCGGCGTCCTCGGCGGGCGGGAGCACGGTGGCGCGCAATGCCCGTAAGGCCGTGGACGCCCTACTTCGGGGTGTAGTGGCCTACAGCTCGGTCGGATAGGCCCATTTGGGTCTTCCTCTAAAGGTCGGGATGGCCGGATCTCATCTCTTGCCATGATCGTTAGCGCGTGTCCTGTGCGACGATCGGCGCATGACCGGTGGAACGGACGCAGGACCGAGACGGGTCGGTCGGCCACGCGCCGACCAGCTGAGACCGTACAGCGGCCGGCCGCCGCGCGAGGAGCTCCTCTGCGCGGCGGCCGAGCTCTTCACGGTACGCGGGTACGCGGCCACCACCACGCGGGCGGTGGCCGAACGGGCCGGACTGCGCCAGGCCACGATGTACCACTACTTCGCCGGCAAGGAGGAACTCCTCGCCGAACTCCTGGAGTCCACGGTCACGCCCTCCCTGGCCCTGTCCCGGCGGCTGCTGGCCGACGCCGGCCGGCCCGCCGCGCACCGGCTGTGGGAGCTGTGCCGCTCGGACGTGCTGCTGCTGTGCGGGGGGCCGTACGACCTCGGCGCCCTGTACCTGCTGCCGGAGCTGCGGGGTCCGCGCTTCGCGCCGTTCCGGCGGATGCGCGACGAACTGCGCGACGCCTACCGGACGTTGCTGCACGCCACGTCCGTGGGCGCCGAACTCGCCGGGGACGCCGAGGGCCTGACGCTCCGCAACGACCTGGTGTTCGGCCTGATCGAGGGCGTCATGCTGATCCACCGGTCCGCTCCGGGCCGCCCGGTGGCGGCCTTCGCCGAGGCGGCCGCCGACGCCGCCCTGCGGATCGCGGGCCTCACGCCGTCGCCTGCCCCGGCCCCGGATCCCGTTCCCAGCCTTCCGGGTCCTCCCAGGCCCGCAGGGTGAGGTTCGACTCCAGACGGTGCTCCAGGCCGGTCACCGGATCGGTGAAGGACAGGGTCCGGGCCAGCAGCTGGAGCGGACGGCGGTAGTCCGCCGGGTCGGCCGCCGCGGCCACCACCGGGTAGACCGGATCGCCGAGCAGGGGCAGACCCAGCGCGTTCATGTGCACCCGCAGCTGGTGGGTGCGGCCGGTGTGGGGGGTCAGCCGGTAGCGGCCCAGGGGGCCCCTGGTGCCGGTGAGCTCGACCAGGCTCTCGGCGTTCGGTTCGGCGTCCGGGACCTCGACCGCCGCCATCACCCCGCGCACCTTCTCGATGTGGCTGCGCACCACGCGGGGGAGCTCCACCGCCGGGTCGTGGCGGGCGATCGCCTCGTACTCCTTGCGGACCCGGCGCTCCTGGAACAGCAGCTGGTAGGCGCCGCGGTCCTCGGGACGGACGCTGAACATCACCAGACCCGCCGTCATCCGGTCCAGCCGGTGCGCCGGGCTCAGCGCCGGCAGGTCCAGTTCCTCGCGCAGCCGGGCCAGGGCGGTCTGCGTGACGTGGCTGCCGCGCGGGATGGTCGCCAGGAAGTGCGGCTTGTCCACCACCAGCAGGTGCCGGTCGCGGTACACGACGCCGATGGGGAACGGTACGCGCGGCTCGGGGGGCATGTCCCGGTGGAACCAGAGCCAGCCGCCCGGCTCGTACGGGTCCTGCGGGCGCAGCACCCGGCCGCCCGGGCCGAGCACCCGGCCGCCGGACAGCAGCCGTGCCATCGATTCGGCCCCGCGCGTGCCGGCGTAGCGCTCGGTCAGGTAGTCGCCGAGGAGCCGCCACCGCCCGTCCGGGTCGGGGGGCAGGCGCATGCGGACCGGGTCGATGCCGGCGATCTGGGGGAGCGGTGCGGGCGGGATGTGGGATCTGCGGCTCATCGGGACCAGGGTAGGGGGCTATTCCGGGGTGAAGGTGCCGAGGTGGTTCCCGTCCAGGTACTCGACGCGGACGGTGCCGTTCGAGAAGGTGACGCCGGTGCGGCCGACGGCGTTCTCGCCGGTGGTCACGAAGCTGAAGGTGTCGCCGTCGTAGTGGGTGAGGGGGAAGCGCAGCGGCCGGGGGCCCAGGGAGAGGACCAGGCTCCGGCCGTCGGGGGCCGTGGTGACGGTGAGGGGGCCGTAGTACGGGTTGCGGTAAGTGCCGGTGTACGCGGACGGGTCGCGGGCGGGCTTCGCGCCGGCGGGCGGGTGCGCGTAGTCGGTGGGGGAGCGGTCCGCGTCGGCGAGCCCCGCGTAGACGGAGGCCGTCAGGGCCAGCCAGTCGGTGGTGGGCCGGCCGTGCTCGGCGGTGTCGAAGAAGTCCAGGGCCACGGCGTCGGCGAGACCGACGGGGGCGCCGTTGGTCAGGACGACGATGCCGAGCCGTTCCAGGGGGAGCATGGTCACGTTGGAGTTGGCGCCGAGCTCGAAGGCGCCGGAGTGGCTCAGGCGCAGCCGGCCGGCGTCGTCGTAGCCGACGTTCCAGCCGAGGCCGTAGAACTGCGGGGTGCCGCCGGGCTTCCGCGCCTGGGCGACGATCTCGGGGACGCGGGTGCGGTTCAGGGTGTCGGCGGGGACGATCCGCTTTCCGTCGAGGGTGCCGTCGGCGAGCTGGAGGCGCAGCCAGCGGGACATGTCGCGGGCGGTGGAGCTGACCCCGCCCGCCGGGGCCTGGGCGTCGGCGTCGCGCACGTATCGGGGGCTCCAGGTGCCGTCGGGGTTCTCGACGTGGCCGTAGGCGCGGTCGGCGGCGTGGGCGTAGGCGGAGAACTCGGTGCTGGTACGGGTCATCCCGGCGGGCTTGAAGAGGGTGTCCTCGCTCAGCTTCTGCCAGCTGACGCCGTGCGCGCGGGCGACGGCCTCGGCGGCGGCGGTGAGGCCGAAGTTGGTGTACGCGTAGCTCGCGCGGAACGGGGAGAGGGGCTCCAGGCGCAGGTGGCCGAGGATGTACGGGCGGTCGTAGCCGAGGTCTTCGAGGAGGTCCCCGGCGTGGTCGGGGAGGCCGCTGCGGTGTGAGAAGAGGTCGGCGGTGGAGACGTGCGCGGTGACCCAGGGGTCCTTGAGCGCGAAGCCGGGCAGGGCGTCGCCCAGCGGTTCGTCCCAGGCGGCGGGGTCGGTGAGGGCACCGGCCACGACGGTGGAGGAGATCGGCTTCGAGAGGGAGGCCAGCTGGAAGACGGTGTCGGGGCCGACCTTCGCCGGGTCCCCGGTGCGGCGGAGGCCGAAGCCCTTGAGGTAGACGACCCGGTCGTCGTGGACCACCGCGACGGAGAGGCCGGGCACGCCGGTGCGGCGCATGCCGTCGGTGACGGTGGCGTCGAGACGGGCCACGGCGGCGGCGACGGCGGAGTCGCTCAGCAGGGGTTTCGGCGGCGGGGGCGGTGACGGCGAGGGGGCCGGTGACGGGGCCGGGGCCGCCGAGGCTCCCGCGGGGGCGGCGGTGGCCGCCGCCGAGGCGAGGAGGAACGCGGCTCCGGCCAGTCCCGCGGCGCGGAGCGTACGCATGGGGTCATTGTCACGCCGACCCGGGGACCCCGCCCGTCGGCTCCACCGGTCGGCGCCGCCGGTCGGCTCCGCCGGTCGAGGGGAGGGGGCGGGTGGCCCGGTCGGCGGGGCCGGAGCTGCTTCGGGGGCGGCGGCGCCGACCCCGAACCCCCGCGCCTCAAACGCCGGCGGGGCTGGATTCGGGCGGGGCCGCGCCGGGCACGGTGCTGCTGCCGGGTATGCCGTGCCCGGGCGCCCGTGCCTCAGGTGTCGGCGGGGGTGGATCGTGGCCGGGCGGGGGCGCCGGAGGGTGTTTGGGGTGCGGCACCGTCCGCCGGAAGCCGGTGGCGGCCGGTCAGGCTGCCGCAGCTGTGGTGAGGTCCTGTTCGGCCTCCACCGTGGCGTTCCAGTCGCGCTTGATCGCGCGCCAGCCCTCGTCCGTCTCGCCCTGGCGCCAGTAGCCCGAGATCGACAGGCGGTCGCGCGTGACCCCGCGGTCCAGGCGGAGGTGGCGGCGGAGCTCCTTCACGAAGCCCGCCTCGCCGTGGACGAAGGCGTGGACGTCCGGGGAGGGGAACTCCAGCGAGGTGACGGCCTCCACGAGGGCCGCGCCCACCGGCCGGTCCCCGCGGTGCAGCCAGACCGGGGCGATCCCGTCCGGCGTGGCGATCTTCTGCTCGTCGGCCGGGCCGTCGATCTCGATGAAGGCGTGCACCCGCGCGCCCGCCGGCATCCGTTCCATGGCGGCGGCGATCGCCGGAAGCGCGCTCTCGTCGCCCGCCAGGAGGTGCCAGCCGGCCAGCGGGTCGGGGGCGTAGGCGCCGCCGGGGCCGAGGAAGTGGACCGTTTCGCCCGGCTGGACGCGGGCCGCCCAGGGGCCGGCCAGGCCCTCGTCGCCGTGGACGACGAAGTCCAGGGTCAGCTCCCGGTGCGTCGGGTCCCACGCGCGGACCGTGTACGCGCGCTGGCGCGGCCAGGCCTCGCGGTGGTGCGTCGCGCGGATCCGGTCCAGGTCCCACGGCTCCGCGTAGCGCACGCCCTCGGGGGCGAACAGCAGCTTCACGTAGTGGTCGGTGTACACGCCCGCGCCGAAGTGGGCCAGCCCGTCACCGCCCAGCACGAGCCGGACCATGTGCGGCGTCAGCCGCTCGGTGCGTACGACGACAGCGGTGCCGACAGTGCGGGCGCGTCCTTCTGCCACGGCGTCTCCCTGGAACTTACGAAGCTTAGGATTACCTAAGTTAGCACCTCATGGGCGCAGTGCGCTGCTCAGACGAGACACGGCTCCTCCCAGACCCCACCGATGGGCGAGTGCCTCAACCAGTTCCGGCTGTGCCGGAAGGTGCGGAAGGGCCGGGTCGAAGGCCGGGAGCGGCACGTCGGAGGCCACCTTGACGACCTTGGGCGCCACCGCCAGATACGGCCGGGATTCCTCCAGCCGCTTGCGCTGGGTGGGGGTCAGCTTCGACTTCGGGTCGCCGACCGCGGCCAGGATCCCCGCGAGGTCCCCGTACGCGTCCAGCAGCTTCGCCGCCGTCTTCTCGCCGATGCCGGGAACGCCCGGCAGGCCGTCGCTCGGGTCGCCGCGCAGCAGTGCGAGGTCCGCGTAGCCGGGGCCGTCCACCCCGTACTTCTCGCGCAGCCAGGCCTCGTCCGTGACCTGGAGGGTGCCGACGCCCTTGAGGGGGTACAGGACGCGCCGCTGCCGGGCGTCGTCCACCAGCTGGTAGAGGTCCCGGTCGCCGGTGACGATGTCCACCGGGCCGGTCGCCCGTGCGGTGAGCGTGCCGATCACGTCGTCCGCCTCGTACCCGGCGACGCCGACCCGGGCGATGCCGAAGGCGTCCAGGGCCGCTTCGATGATCGGCACCTGCGGGGCGAGGGTGTCCGGGGTCTCCTCCACGTCGGGGCCGGTCTCCGTCTCCACCGCGACCCGGTGCGCCTTGTAGGAGGGGATCAGCTCCACCCGCCAGTGGGGCCGCCAGTCGGCGTCCATGCAGGCCACCAGGTCGTCCGGGCGGTGGTCCTGGACCAGGCGTCCGATGAAGTCGAGCAGCCCGCGCACCGCGTTGACGGGGGTGCCGTCGGGGGCCTTCACGGAGTCCGGCACGCCGAAGTAGGCGCGGTAGTAGAGGGAGGCGGTGTCCAGGAGCATCAGGCGTCGTGTCGTCACGGAGACGATGATGCCGCACGGGCGGTGGGGGCCGGTGGGGCCGACGGGGCCGGCGGTTGCGGCGGCGCCGTCACTCCCGTCGTCACTCCAACAGTGCGTCCGGCGCGCGCGGGGGCGGGCTTTCGCGGAGGGTGTTGATCACTGGCAGGACGTTCTGCCCGCCCGGTCCCCCATGCGAGGAGTCTCGGACGCCCATGGTCGCCCTCATCGCCGCCGCCGCATTCGCCGCCGCCGCTTCCGTCGTCGTCGCCGTCCGTGCCGCTCCGGCAGGTGGCCGGCTCATAGGTGCGGTCCTGATCGGGTGACGGGGCCGTCCACGGGCCGCCGCCCGGCCGGGGCGGCCCCGCCCCGCACCCGCGGCTGAGCCCCGGACGCCGTTGCGCCCTCGTCCCGCCGAGGGCCTCCGCTTCCGTGCGGTCGGGTCGCAGACCACGGCCCACCCATCACCGGCCCGAACCGGGACCCCGCCCCGGGCCCGACCCGGCCTCACCCGGCCGACCCGGCTTCCGCGCGGCCCGGCCGCGCCCTGCACCGGAGCTGGGCCCCGCCCCGGGCCCTGCCCGATCCCGCCGACCCGACCCGACCCGGCCTCCCGCCGACCCGGTTCGGCCTCCCGCCGATCCGGCTGGACCCGATCCGGCTGGACCCGACCCGGCTCGGCCTGGCCCAGGCCTGGCCCGGCTGGACCCACCCGACCTGACCCGACCCGACCCGGTTCGGCCTCCCGCCGATCCGGCTGGACCCGACCTGGCCCGACCCGACCTGGCCCGACCCGGACTGGCCCGACCCGGACTGGCCCGGCCTGGCCTGGCCAGCCCGGACTCGGCCTTGCCGTCGGCCCGACCCGACCCGCTCCCACCCCGCTCCCACCCCGCACCCGCCCCGCTCCGGCCCCGCACCCGACCCCACCCGGCCCGGACCGGAGGCGGATCGGTTTCGGGCCGGGCCGGGGCCGGGATCCGTACCCCCTGCCCCGGCCGCGCGGCGCAGAGGCGTTCCGTTCGTTCCCCACCCAGGAGTTCCCATGGATGCCGTCCCCTCCTCCGCCCCCGCCCGCCGGACCGTGATCCTGGCCGGCGCGGGGGCCGCCGCACTCGCGGTGTGTCCCCGCGCCGCCGCGGCCGCGACGGCCGCTCCGGCGTCCCTCGCGGACCGGCCGGCCGAGGCCGCCGAGCTGCCCCTGCGCGCCGACCGCACCACCCAGGGCGACGTCCTGGCCGGCTCCCGCAAGGACCAGGCCTGCCTGCTGCTCCTGCACTTCCGGGACGTGGTCCTGGCC
Source organism: Streptomyces sp. NPDC004667 (assembly GCF_040609475.1). Taxonomy (NCBI): domain Bacteria; kingdom Bacillati; phylum Actinomycetota; class Actinomycetes; order Kitasatosporales; family Streptomycetaceae; genus Streptomyces; species Streptomyces sp. NPDC004667. Next base: position 38,582 of record NZ_JBEXKC010000022.1, read on the forward strand.
CGCCGCTGGCTCGCCCGGCTGGTCCCCGAGCTCTCCACCACCGAGGAGATGGCCCGCTTCAACGCCCTCTTCAGCGCGGCCCGGGTCAAGGCCGGGGGCACCGACCCGGCCTCCCTGTCGGCCCTGTGGACCGGACTCTCCCTGACCTACCCCGGGCTGCGGCTGTTCGCGGGCCGGGACCCCTTCCCCGCGGTGCCGGCCGGCAGCACCGCCGAGGCGTTCACGCAGGGCGCCGCCCTCCGCGCGGAGGCGCTCGGGGACACCGGCGCCAGCGCCCCCGCGTCCTGGCTGTTCGGCGCCGAGGAACCGCGGCGCGCCGTGCACGCGGTCCTCAGCCTCTCCGCGGACGACCCCGACCGGCTCGCGAGGACCGTCACCCGCCACCGGGAGGCCCTCGCCACCGCCGGGGCCACGATCGTCTTCCGGCAGGACGCCGGCACGCTGCCCGGAGCCCTGCGCGGCCACGAGCACTTCGGGTTCACCGACGGCATCAGCCAGCCCGGCGTCCGCGGCTTCCACGCGCCCGACCCGGAGACCGGGACCACCGTGCAGGGCAAGCCCGGGACGCGGCTGGTGCCGGCCGGGGAGTTCCTCGTAGGACAGGAGAAGGCCGGGCAGCGGCCCGCCGGGCTGCCCGCCTGGGCCACCGGAGGGTCGTTCCAGGTGGTGCGCCGCCTCGCGCAGGACGTCCCCGGCTGGTGGGAGCAGGCCCGGCGGCGGCTGGAGGAACTGAAGAAGGCCGGGGCCGCGCCGGCGGACGCGACCGCGACGTGGGTCGCGGCCCGGCTGGTCGGCCGCTGGCCCGGCGGAACCCCCATCGCGGGCTGCCCGCTCGCCGAGGTGCCGGGTCCGGTGGGCACCGACCCGGACGCCCGCCTGACCTACCACGAGGACGGGCAGGGCTGGCACACCCCGCTGTTCGCCCACATCCGCAAGGGCAACCCGCGCGACGGCCTCGTCCCCGGCCCCGGCCGGCCCCCGCTCGACCCCGGCGTCCTCGACAACCGCCGCATCATCCGGCGCGGCATCCCCTTCGGCCCCGCCTACGACCCCCAGCGCCCCGAGGGCGCGGGCGGCCCCGACACCCCGCGCGGACTGGTGTTCATCGGCTACCAGGCCGACCTGGTCCAGCAGTTCGAGTTCGTCGCCAAGAAATGGATCAACGAGTCGGACTTCCCGGCCGGCCGCAACCCGCGCGTCGGCGGCGACCCGGTGATCGGCCCGGACTCACCCGTCACCTTCGAGACCGAGTCGGACGGCGGCAGCCGGGCCACCACCCTGCGCTTCGGCCGCTACGTGCGCACCCAGGGCGCCCTGTACGCCTTCACACCCTCCCTTCCCACCCTGCTGGCCCTCTCCCGGGGCGCCCTCGACGACTCCGTCGAGGTCCACCCCGGCACCGTCCTGCGGGCCGGCGACGTCCTCGACGCCGGCGCGGTCCGGCTGACCCTCGACGCCGACGGGGACCTCGTCGTCCTCGACCGCTCGGGGGCCCACCGGTGGAGCGCCGGCACGGCGGGCACCGGCCACGACGCCCTCTTCTCCCGCGACGGCGAGCTGACCGTGCGCACCGAGGCGGGCGCCTCCGTCTGGACGAGCGGCACCGCCGGCCACCCCGGAGCCCGGCTGTTGGTCAAGCCGTCAGGTGACGTAGTGATCCTCGACGTCGACCGTGTGCTGTGGCGCGCGCCCGGGGGCCACGTAGGGTGACCGGGGGACCACGGGACACCACCGGGGTGGGGCCCGGTGGGCCCGTGCGGGCGAATCCGGGGGCGGTTGCTGCGTAAGGTGCTTACAGCACACCGATGTGCACCAGGACAGGGGAGGGCAGCCCCGAGATGAACGACAAGGAAGACGGCAACGACAAGGAGAGGGACTCCAAGGAGCCGCTGCGGGTGGGCGTGGCCGTGCGCAAACGGCGCCGCGCGCTCCACCTGACCCTCGCCGCCGTGTCGGCGCGCAGCGGCCTGTCCGTCCCCTTCCTGAGCCAGATAGAGAACGAACGGGCCCGCCCCAGCATGCGGTCGCTGGAGCGGGTGGCCGACGCGCTGGAAACCACCGCGGTCGAGCTGCTGGCCGCCTCCGACACGGCCCGCACGGTGGACCTCGTACGGTGCGGTGACGAGTCCGGGCTGAGCCCGGTGATGGGCGTACGGCCCCTCGTGCGCGGGCACCACCAGCTGCACGCGCTGGAGTTCACCGGGGACCAGGACGCCGGACGCGAGTACCAGCACCGCAACGACGAGCTGATGTACGTGGTTTCGGGCGCCTGCCAGGTGGAGGCCGAGGGACGGGCCTACCGGCTGGAGAGCGGGGACGCGCTGTTCCTCTCCGGCGGGGTGCGCCACCGCTGGCGGGCCACGAGCGAGGACACCAAGCTCCTGGTCGTCGCGGTCGGCGACCACATCCACGCCACCTCCGAGCCCCCCTCGCCGGAGCACTGAGCCGGTGCGCGTCGTCTCGCTCGTGCCCTCGCTGACCGAGGCGGTCGCGGTGACCGCGCCCGGGGCTGCTCGTGGGGGTGACGGACTGGTGCACGCACCCGGCGGACTTCGGGGCCGCGGTGCGGATCGGGGGGACGAAGAACCCCGACGTGCGCAGGATCGCCGGCCTGCGCCCGGACCTGGTGATCGCCAACGAGGAGGAGAACCGGCTCCCGGACCTCGACGCCCTGCGCGCGACCGGGGCGGAGGTGCTGGTGACCGAGGTCCGGGACCTCCCACAGGCCTTCGCGGAGCTGGACCGGGTACTGGTGGGGGCGCTGGGGCTGGAGCGGCCCGAGTGGCTGGACCGGGCGGAGGCGGCCTGGGCGGCGGTGGAGCCGCCCGGGGAGCTGAGGGCCTTCGTGCCCGTCTGGCGCCGGCCCTGGATGGTGCTCGGCCGCAACACCTTCGCGGGCGACCTCCTCGCCCGGCTGGGGGTCCGCAACGCCTACGGGGACCACCCCGAGCGGTACCCGAAAGTGCCGCTCGCCGAGCTGGCGGCGAGCGGCTGCGATCTGGTGGTGCTCCCGGACGAGCCCTACGCCTTCACCGCGGAGGACGGCCGGGAGGCCTTTCCGGGCCTCCCGGCCGCCCTCGTCAGCGGACGCCACCTGACCTGGTACGGGCCCTCGCTGGCCGAGGCTCCGCAGGTGCTGGGCAGGGCGCTCAGCGGGTCGTGGGGAGCAGCCGGCCGGTGAACAGGCCGCGCAGGGTGTGGGCGGCGGTCAGCAGCCAGGCGGCGACCAGGCCGAGGAACAGGGCGGTGGCCAGCCAGGCGAAGGCGTCCAGGCCGGTGTGCCGGGCCAGTCCGGCGGCACCGGTGACACAGGTGCCGACGGGGAAGGTCAGCGCCCACCAGGTCATCGCGAAGCCCATGCCGCCCCGGGCGGCCCGGACCAGCATCGAGGCCGCCAGGGCCAGCCACAGCAGGGCGAAGCCCATCACGGGCACCCCGTAGACCACGGCGAAGGCGGCCAGCGCGTCGGCGTAGGGGGCGTCGATGGCGCCGGGGGCCACGTCCGCGAGCTGGTTCACGGCGGTGGTGGACTGGCCGAGGGGGCCGAGCACCAGGAACAGGGCCGGGGTCAGCGCCAGGGGCAGGGGGCCGCTCACGATCAGCCGGCCGAAGAGCAGGGGGAGCAGCAGCAGCGTGGCCAGCAGGCTGATGCCGAACATGGCGTAGCAGGCCAGCAGCAGCGCCTCGCGGGGCTGACCGGCGGGCAGGTGGGGCACGAGCAGGGGTCCGACGGCGGCGGAGACCATGGGGGAGACCACGGGCAGCAGCCAGACGGGGCTGGCCTGCGAGGCCTCCACCTTGTGCCGGACCACCATCAGGTAGGGCACCAGCACGGCCATGACCAGGCCTATGGCGGTGCCGGCGGTGAAGAGCACGGTGTCCGCGGCGACGGCGGCGCCGGTTCCGACGATGTCCTTCCCGACGGTCAGGGTGCCGGCCCCGACGGCCAGCAGGGCCATCGCCAGACACCCGTAGAAGGGGGCCACGGCGGGGTCGAGCAGGTGGGCGCGGGCCTGGTCGCGGTGGTGGAGCCAGTGTCCGGCGCGAGCGGTCAGCAGGACGGCGAGGGCCACGGCCGACAGCGCCCAGACGACCTGGCAGGCCACGCGCTGGCCCGGGACCTGGTACGGGAGGGCGGCGCCCGCGTTGGCGATGATGGCCGTGCCCATGACGGAGGCGTACCAGTTGGGGCCGAGGTGGCGCAGCGCGGGGACCTTGTGGGTCCGGGGCGCGATGTCGATGACGGTGCGGGGTCGCACGAGGGTGGTGGCCATGGGTCCAGCCTCCCGTCGCCCGGCACCGTACGGCAGGGATCGCCTGCCTATAAGGCCATAAACTGATGTTATGGGTGATGAGGAGACGGTCCCGCTGGCGCACCGCGTGCCGGACCTGGGTGCGATGGAGCTGCTGCTCACGGTCGCGCGGGTCGGCAGCCTGAGCGGGGCCGCGCGCCGGCTGGGGATCACCCAGCCCGCGGCGAGCAGCCGGATCAGGGCGATGGAGGCGCGGCTGGGGGTGGCCCTGGTGGACCGCTCCCCGCGCGGCTCGACCCTGACGGCCGAGGGCGCGCTCGTCACGGACTGGGCCCGGCGGGTCGTGGAGGCGGCCGAGGCCTTCGACGCGGGGGCCCAGGCGCTGCGGGGCCGGCGCGACTCCCGGCTGCGGGTCGCGGCCAGCATGACCATCGCGGAGTACCTGCTGCCGGGCTGGCTGATCGCCCTGCGCGGGGACCGTCCGGACACGGCGGTCTCCCTGCACGCCGGGAACTCCGCGGACGTGGCCCAGCGGGTCCTGGCCCACGAGGCGGACCTCGGCTTCGTGGAGGGCCTGTCGGTACCGGAGGGCCTGGACTCCGCCGTCATCGCGCAGGACCGGCTCGTGGTGGCGGTCGCCCCGACGCACCCGTGGGCCCGGCGGTCCAAGGGGGTCGCGGCGGAGGAACTGGCCGGGACCGCCCTGATCCTGCGCGAGCGGGGCTCGGGGACCCGGCAGGTCCTGGACGCGGCGCTGGCCCGGTCCGGGGGAGTGGCGGCCCCGCTGCTGGAGCTGGCCTCCACCACCGCCGTGAAGGCGGCGGCGGTCAGCGGGGCCGGGCCGTGCGTGCTGTCGGAGCTGGCGCTGGTGGACGAGTTGGCGGCCCGCCGCCTCGTGGAGGTTCCCGTGGCGGGGGCCGCGCTCGCCCGGGCCCTGCGCGCGGTGTGGCCCACCGGGGCCCGCCCGGCGGGCCCGGCCCGCGACCTGCTGTCGCTGACCCGGCGGTAGCGCCGCCGCGCGGAGCCGGGCCCGCACCGCCCGCCTCCGGGGCGACGGGCGCGGTCGTCCTCAGCCGGGCGGGGGAGGGGCGGGACGGGCGCGGTCGGGCCCGGTGCGGGCCCGGAGGGCCTTCGTGAGCAGTCCGCCCGCGACGATCAGGGCCACGCCCAGCCACCACATGCCGCCGTCGAACACCAGCACCGCGATGCCGATCGGCACCAGGAGGCCCGCCAGGGGCAGCAGCAGCGAGGCCCCGCCCTGCGTGGCCTCGCCGCGGGCGCGGGCGCGGACGACCCCCGGGTACCAGGCGGTGAACCGCAGGGCCGCGACGATCGCGAGGATCTGGATGATCCACCCCGTCCAGATGTTGTTGGGGTTGTGCAGCACCAGGTCCCCGTAGGCGCCCGCGAGGGCCGCCACCAGGAAGGCCAGCCCCCACACCCCGGTGATCACGTAGTTGGTCCGCAGGAAGGCGGGCGAGTGCCAGAGCGACGGGTCGACCTGCTCCCGCGCGTACTGCAGGGTGAACGGCATCCCCACGGCCATCGAGCCGAAGGCGATCACCGTCAGGGTGAGGTTCGCGACCTCGCCCGCGTACGTCTCCAGCCAGCGCAGCGTGCCCGCGCTCGCCAGGGCGCCGACGACCGCCATGGCCGCGAAGAACACCACGTCGGCCACTTCGAGGAGCTTCCACGAGCTGCCCCGGTGGACGACCCGCCCCAGCACGACCAGCGTCACGGCCGAGGCCAGGGCGATCCCGACCGCGATCTCGAACCGTCCCGGGCCGACGAGCAGCGAGAAGATGATCCACGGCGCCATCCCGACGACCGGGCTCTCCAGGATCCCGGACACCGGGCCGGAGGCCGTGCCGTGCGCCTCGGTCCGCATGGTTCCAGCGTGCCCGCCCGGCCCGGCCCCGGCCATTCGGCGGGGAGGGCGGCGCGTCACCGGCGGCGGACGCGGAAGGGCCCCGGCGCCGGGGAGAAGGCGCCGGGGCCCGACCACGGGAGGGGCCTCAGGAGACCGGCACCGCCTGACGGGCGACCGGGACCGCCCGGCGGGCGGCGGCCGCCTCGATCAGGTCCGCCATCACCCGGGTGTCCTTGTCCCGCTCCGGGTGCCACTGGACGCCGACGACCCACTTCGAGCGGTCGGGGTCCTCGATGGCCTCCACCGTGCCGTCCTCGGCGTACGCCGAGACGACCAGGCCGCGCCCGAGCCGCTCCACGGCCTGGTGGTGGTAGGTCGGCACGTCCGCCACCTCCGGGACCAGCTCCGCGTACCGGGTGCCCGCGACCGGCCGGACCGGGTGCCAGGAGGTGACGCCCGGGGTGTCGACGTGGCCGTCGATGTGCTGGACGAGCGTCCCGCCCAGCGCCACGTTGAGGGCCTGCATGCCCCGGCAGATGCCCAGCAGCGGCAGGTCCGCGTCGAGGGCCGCCCCGATGAGCGCCAGCTCCCACTCGTCGCGCACGGTCGCGGGGGCGCCCGTACGGGGGTCGCGCGCGGCCCCGTAGCGGACGGGGTCCACGTCCGGGCCGCCGGAGATGATCAGGCCGTCGAGCCGGCCCAGCACCTCCGCCGCCCGCTCCGGTTCGTCCGGTGGCAGCAGGACGGCCGCGCCGCCCGCCGCCTGGACGAGCTCGTAGTACCCGGACGGGACGAGGGACGTGGGCAGGTCCCACACGCCGTAGCGGGTGGACGCCTCCACGTAGGTGCTGATGCCGATGAGCGGCCTGGGCACGGTGATACCTCCAGGGTGGTGCTGGACAGCGGTGCGGGGATCAGGATTTCAGTCGCGGGTCAACTCCGCCTCGGCTTCGGCCAGCGCGGCGAACTCCTCCTCCGGAGCGGAGGCGACGAGGTGGTGGCGGCTGTAGAAGGCGAAGTACGCGAGGGCGACGGCGTACACGCCGAGCGCGATGAACGCGGCGTCCTTGTCGACCAGGAAGGTGGCGACCAGCGCCGACAGGGCGAGGACGAAGGCGACGGACGAGGTCAGCACCCCGCCGGGGGTGCGGTAGGGCCGCTCCAGGCCGGGCTCGCGGCGGCGCAGCACGATGTGGGAGAGGGCCATCAGGGCGTAGGAGATGGTCGCGCCGAAGACGGCGATGTTCAGCATCCGCGCGCCGTTGCCGGTGGCCGCCGCCAGGGCGAAGCCGATCGCGCCCGGAATGACCAGGCCGAGGTACGGGGCCTTGCGCTTCGAGGTGAGGGAGAGGAAGCGCGGCAGGTAGCCGGCCCGGGAGAGGGCGAACAACTGGCGGGAGCCGGCGTAGATGAGGGAGAAGAAGGAGGCGACCAGCCCCGCGAGTCCGGCGTAGTTGACGAAGCGGCTGAGGGCGGTGGGCCCGCCGTCGCCCTCCAGCGCCACGACGAGGGGGTTCCCGGCGGCCTTGACCGCGTCGGCGCCCTGGGCGCCGGTGGCGGCGAAGAAGGTGATCAGGGCGAGCAGGGCGAGGATGCCCATGGAGATGGCCAGGGCCTTCGGCATGGACCGGACCGGGTCCTTGGCCTCCTCGGCGGCCAGCGGGACGCCCTCGACACCGAGGAAGAACCACATGCCGAAGGGGAACGCGGCCCAGATGCCGAGGACGCCGAAGGGCAGCCAGGAGCCGGAGCCGAAGGCCTGCGGGTCCGCCGGGATGTTGTCCAGCGCGCCCGCGTCGAAGTCCGAGAGCGCCCCGAACGCGAAGATCAGCAGCGCGGCCACCGCTATGGCGGTGACGACGAGGCTGAAGCGCAGGGCCTCGCCGACGCCCCACAGGTGCACGCCGATGAAGATCACGAAGCAGCCGAGGTAGACGGGCCAGCTGGAGGTGAGCCCGAACAGGCCCAGGGATTCGACGTAGTCGCCGATGAAGATGACGATCGCGGCCGGCGCCAGGATGTACTCGATGAGGATGGCCGTGCCCGTCAGGAAACCGCCCCAGGGGCCCAGCGCGCGGCGGGCGAAGCCGTAGCCGCCGCCCGCCGTGGGCAGGATGGTCGACAGCTCGGCGAGGGAGAAGACCAGGCAGGCGTACATGGCGCCCATGAGCACGGTGGCGATGGCCAGGCCGCCGAAGCCGCCCTTGGCCAGGCCCACGTTCCAGCCGGAGTAGTCCCCGGAGACCACGTAGGCGACGCCGAGGCCGGTCAGCAGCAGCCAGCCGGCGCTGCCGCGGCGCAGGGTGCGGCGCTGGAGGTACTCGGCGTCCGCGTCCCCGGGGGAGGGCGGTGCGGATACGGGTGCGGTGTCGTCGGCCATGTGCGCTCCTGCCTAGGGCAATGCAATGGTTGTGAGGCGTACCTTTGCGTCCTGGGTGTGGCGGGCGCAAGACCCGTGCGTTAAACAGGGGTTACGAAAACCTCTCCCGCCCCACCGATCGGGCCCGATCGCGCCCCTTCAGGCCAGGAAGCCGCGCAGCAGGGCCGCCGTCCCGCAGCAGTGCTCGCGCATCACCGCCCGCGCCCCCTCGGCGTCCCGCTCCAGCACCGCCTCCACCAGGGCCGTGTGCTGCTGCTGCGAGTGTTCGAGGTTGCGCACCAGCAGCGGGATGCAGTCGAGCAGGTCGTTCACGGTGGCCCGGACGGCCGCGTACTGGGCCGTCAGGGAGGCGGAGCCGGCGAGTTCGCTCAGGGTGAGGTGGAAGAGGGTGTCCTGGCGGCGGTAGTCGGGCAGGGGTGCGTCATGGGTGGCGGTGAGCGCGCGCAGCAGCCGTTCGGTGCCCTCCTCGTTCAGACCGTGCGTGGCGCACAGTCCGGCCGCGCCCACCTCCAGTACCTCGCGGAAGCGCAGGACGTCCTCGATGTCGACCCCCGCGACCCGGCGCCGCAGCTCCTCCTCGGCCCCGCCGGCCGGGGTGTCGGGCCGGGACAGCACGAACGTCCCCCCGTACCGGCCGCGCCGGGCCTCCACCAGGCCCTGGTCCTGGAGCACCTTGAGCACCTCGCGCAGGGTCACCCGGCTGATCCCCATGCGCTCCGCCAGCTCCCGTTCGGGCGGCAGCCGTTCCCCGCCCGGCACCAGACCCAGCCGGACCACCTGGAGGATCTGCTCCAGGGCCTCCTCGAAACCGTTGCCCGCCCGCACCTGTCGCAGTACGGGATTCAGCCGCGCGATCGCGCCACCCTCACCCGCCGTGTCGGTCATCTCGGCTCCTCCCCTTCCCAAGCAATGGTTCTATTCAATACCTTAGGCCCCCTCGGCTCACCGAAGGAGAGATTCCAGTGGTAGACCGCAAGCCCCCGCTCGCCCCCGAGGAGCTCCGCGCCCTCGTAGCGAGCGGTGAGATCGACACCGTCGTCCTGGCCTTCCCCGACATGCAGGGACGCCTCCAGGGCAAGCGGTTCGCCGCACAGTTCTTCCTCGACGAGGTCCTCGCCCACGGCACCGAGGGCTGCAACTACCTCCTCGCCGTCGACACCGACATGAACACCGTCGACGGCTACGAGATGTCCTCCTGGGACCGCGGCTACGGCGACTTCGCCATGCACCCCGACCTCGCCACGCTGCGCCGCATCCCCTGGAACCCCGGCAGCGCCTTCGTCCTCGCCGACCTCGCCTGGAACGACGCCTCGCCCGTCGTCGCCGCCCCCCGCCAGATCCTGCGCCGCCAACTGGAACGCCTCGCCGAACACGGCTACACGGCGATGGTCGGCACCGAGCTGGAGTTCATGGTCTTCCAGGACACCTACGAGGCGGCCTGGAACTCCAACTACCGCGGCCTGACCCCGGCCAACCAGTACAACATCGACTACTCCGTCCTCGGCACCGGCCGCGTCGAACCCCTGCTGCGCCGCATCCGCAACGAGATGCAGGCCGCCGGACTGGTCGTGGAGTCCGCCAAGGGCGAGTGCAACCTCGGGCAGCACGAGATCGCCTTCCGCTACGACGAGGCGCTCACCACCTGCGACCAGCACGCCGTCTACAAGACCGGCGCCAAGGAGATCGCCGCCCAGGAGGGCGTCTCGCTCACCTTCATGGCCAAGTACGACGAGCGCGAAGGCAACTCCTGTCACATCCACCTCTCACTCGGTGACGCCGACGGCAACAACGCCATGGCCGGTGACGGCCCGGACGGCATGTCGCCCGTGATGCGCCACTTCCTGGCCGGCCAGCTCGCCGCCCTGCGCGACTTCTCCCTTCTCTACGCCCCCAACATCAACTCGTACAAGCGTTTCCGCCCCGGATCCTTCGCCCCGACCGCCGTCGCCTGGGGCTTCGACAACCGCACCTGCGCCCTGCGCGTCGTCGGCCACGGTCGCTCCACCCGCTTCGAGAACCGCCTCCCCGGCGGCGACGTCAACCCCTACCTCGCCGTCGCCGGCCTGGTCGCGGCCGGCCTCTACGGCATCGAGAACCGCCTGGAACTCCCCGACGCCTGCGCCGGCAACGCCTACACCGCCGACTACGCCCACGTCCCGGCCACCCTGCGCGAGGCCGCGGAACTCTGGGAGAACAGCGAGATCGCCAAGGCGGCCTTCGGCCCCGAAGTCGTCGCCCACTACCGCAACATGGCCCGCGTCGAACTCGACGCCTACGACTCCGCCGTCACCGACTGGGAACTGCGCCGCTCCTTCGAACGCCTGTAGAACCCACGCCCACCCACCGCACCGCACCGCACCGCACACCAGAGAGGCACCACGTTGTCCGACGTGTTGGAAGTCCTGAACCCGGCCACCGAGGAACTCGTCGCCACCGTCCCGGCCGCCACACGGGACGACGTCGACGCGGCCGTCGGGCGGGCCGCAACGGCCCAGCGGGGATGGGCGGCACTCGCCCCCGCCGACCGGGCCAAACTTCTGCGCCGCTTCGCCGCGGCCGTCGACGGACACCTGGAGGAACTGGCACGGCTGGAGGTCCGCGAGGCCGGCCACACCATCGGCAACGCCCGCTGGGAAGCGGGCAACGTACGCGACCTGCTGGAATTCGCCGCAGGGGGAGTGGAGCGCCTCTCCGGCCGGCAGATCCCCGTCGCGGGCGGCATCGACGTCACCTTCCTCGAACCCCTCGGCGTCATCGGCGTGATCGCCCCCTGGAACTTCCCCATGCCGATCGCCGCCTGGGGCCTGGCCCCCGCCCTCGCCGCGGGCAACGCCGTCATCCTCAAGCCCGCCGAGACCACCCCGCTCACCGCCCTGCGCCTCGCCGAACTCGCCCTCGAAGCCGGGATCCCCGAACACCTCTTCCAGGTGCTCCCCGGCCACGGAGCGGTCGCCGGGGACGCCCTGGTCGAGCACCCCGGAGTCGCGAAGATCGTCTTCACCGGCTCCACCCGCGTCGGCAAGCAGATCATGTCCAAGTGCGCCGACCGGGTGAAGCGGGTCACCCTCGAACTCGGCGGCAAGAGCCCCAACATCGTCTTCGCCGACGCCGACATCGAGGCGGCCGCGGCCGCGGCCCCCATGGCCTACCTCGACAACACCGGTCAGGACTGCTGCGCCCGCACCCGGATCCTGGTCCAGCGCGGTGCCTACGACCGCTTCCTCGAACTCGTCGCCCCCGTCATCGAGTCCATCGCCGTCGGCGACCCGCTGGACGAGAAGACCCAGATGGGCCCGCTCATCTCCCGCACCCAGCTGGAGCGGGTGCGCGGATACGTCACCGACGACCTCACCACCCTGCGGGGCAAGGCCCCCGAAGGCCCCGGCTTCTGGTACCCGCCCACCCTCGTGACCGGCGCCGCCCCCACCGCGCCCGTCGCCGTCGAGGAGGTCTTCGGGCCGGTCGCCGTCGTCCTGCCCTTCGAGGACGAGGAGGACGCCGTACGCCTGGCCAACGCGACCGAGTACGGCCTCTCCGGCTCCCTCTGGACCCGCGACCTCGGCCGCGCCCTGCGCGTCTCCCGCGCGGTCCAGGCGGGCAACCTCTCCGTCAACTCCCACTCCAGCGTCCGCTACTGGACCCCCTTCGGCGGCTACAAGCAGTCCGGGCTCGGCCGCGAGCTCGGACCGGACGCCCTCACCGCTTTCACCGAGACCAAGAACGTCTTCATCAGCACGGAGGCCTGACCAGCATGTCGAACGAAGAGATCATCTGCCGCCGCCTCGTCGGCCGCACCGCCGTCATCACCGGAGCCGGCAGCGGCATCGGCCTCGCCACCGCCCGCCGCCTGGCCTCCGAAGGGGCCAACGTCGTCTGCGCCGACATCGACCCCGCCGCCGGCAAGGCCGCCGCCGAGGAGGTCGGCGGCACCTTCGTCCAGGTGGACGTCACCGACCAGGAGCAGGTCGAAGCCCTCTTCAAGACCGCCTTCGACACCTACGGCTCCGTGGACATCGCCTTCAACAACGCGGGCATCTCGCCCCCGGACGACGACTCCATCCTCACCACCGGGCTCGACGCCTGGCGCCGCGTCCAGGACGTCAACCTCACCTCCGTCTACCTGTGCTGCAAGGCCGCCCTGCCCTACATGCAGCGCCAGGGCCGCGGCTCCATCATCAACACCGCCTCCTTCGTGGCCATCATGGGCGCGGCCACCTCCCAGATCTCCTACACCGCCTCCAAGGGCGGAGTCCTGGCCATGTCCCGCGAACTCGGCGTCCAGTTCGCCCGCGAGGGCATCCGCGTCAACGCCCTGTGCCCGGGACCGGTCAACACCCCCCTGCTCCAGGAACTGTTCGCCAAGGACCCCGAGCGGGCCGCCCGCCGCCTCGTGCACATCCCCCTCGGCCGGTTCGCAGAGCCCACCGAGATCGCCGCCGCCGTGGCCTTCCTCGCCAGCGACGACTCCTCCTTCATCAACGCCACCGACTTCCTCGTCGACGGCGGCATCTCCGGCGCGTACGTGACTCCTCTCTAAACGTTCACCTCCGCACCACCCCCACGACAGCCGGGCGTCGCACGACGCCCGGCTGTCGTGCTCTACCGTCCCCGACGATCTTCATCGGAATCAGGAGCGACCATCCCAGTGACCCGACTCAGCCCCACCCGGCGGCTCCAGGCCGCGGCCGTCGCCGCCGCCGCGACAGCCGCCGCCACCCTCGTCGCCGCCGCCCCCGCCGCCCAGGCCGCCCACCCCGGCGCGCACTGCACCACCCCCAGGCTCGCGGCCGGCTGGTACGGCGACAACCAGGCCCGCCTCCAGCAGCTCATCGACCAGTACGGCAGCTGCAACCCGTACCGCCCGAGCCGCGAGAAGCCCGTCGCCGTCTTCGACTGGGACAACACCGTCGTCAAGAACGACGTCGGCGACGCCACCATGTTCTGGCTGCTGCGCAACGGCAAGATCCGCCAGCCCGCCGGCGGCGACTGGACCACCACCAGCCGCTACCTCACCCCGGCCGCCGCACAGGCCCTGGCCGCCGCCTGCGGCCCCCTCGCCCGCCCCGGCGCCCCGCTGCCCACCGGCACCCCCGCCGGCGCGCCCTGCGCCGACGAACTGAACGCCGTCTACGGCACCGCCGCCACCCGCGCCGGCGCCGCCGCCTTCGCCGGCTGGGACCACCGTACGATCGAACCCGCCTACGCCTGGCTGCCGCAGCTCACGCAGGGCTGGACCGCGAGCGAGGTCCGGGGCTTCGCCGCCGCCGCCCGCACCGAGAACCTCGCCGCACCCGTCGGCACCAAGCAGCAGGTCGGCACCACCACCGCCACCGGCTGGGTCCGCTACTACGACCAGCAGCAGGACCTCATCAAGGGCCTCCAGAAGGCCGGCTTCGACGTGTGGATCAGCTCCGCCTCCCCGCAGCCCGTCGTCGAGGTCTGGGCCCAGGGCGTCGGCGTCAAGGCCGACCACGTCATCGGCATCCGCAACACCACCCGCAACGGCAAGCTGACCGCCCACCTCCAGGGCTGCGGCTCCGTCAAGGACGGCGCCGACACGATGATCACCTACATCGACGGCAAGCGCTGCTGGATCAACAAGGAGGTCTTCGGCGTACGCGGCCCGGCCGCCGAGAAGGTCCAGCCCGCCTCCCGCCGCCAGGTCTTCGCCGCCGGCGACTCCGACACCGACATCTCCTTCCTGCGCGACGCGACGGCCCTGCGCCTGGTCGTCAACCGCAACAAGAACGAGCTGATGTGCCGCGCGTACGACAACAGCGACGGCAAGTGGATCGTGAACCCGATGTTCATCGAGCCCAAGAAGCAGAAGACCAGCCCCTACCCCTGCTCCACCACCGGCTACACCGACCACGACGGCACGGCCGGACCCGTCCGCCGGGGCGACACGAGTGTCATCCCCGACCAGACGGACACCGTCTTCCAGAACTGAGTCAGAGGAACGTGCGGCCCTCGCCCCGGTACGTCGGGGCGGTGGCCGTCACCCGGTCGCCCTCGACCAGGTGCAACGTCTCGAAGCGCTCGCACAGTTCACCGGCCTTCGCGTGCCGGAACCACACCCGGTCGCCGATCAGCAGATCGTCGGCCGCGCTCCCCAGCAGCGGCGTCTGCACCTCGCCCGCCCCCTCCTGGGGGTCGTAGCGCAGCCCCGCGGGCAGGTACGGCACCGGCAGCCGGTCGGCGCCCGCCGCGCCCGAAGCCGGATAGCCCCCGCCCAGCACGGTCACCACACCCACCCCGGGCCTGCGCACCACCGGCAGGGCGAAAAGCGCCGCCGGCCGCCCGCGGAAGGAGGTGTAGTTGTCGAACAGCCGCGGCACGTACAGCCCCGACCCGGCGGCGATCTCCGTCACCGCGTCCTCGGCCGCCGTCTCGGCCACGCTGCCGGTGCCGCCGCCGTTGACGAACTCCAGGTCCGGCACCACCGCCCGCACCGCCCGTACCGCCTCGGCCCGGCGCTCGGCCAGCTCCCGGCGGGCCGTCGCCTGCATCAGCCGGATCACCCGCGAGCGCAGCGGCCGGCCGGCCAGGGCGTCCCCGACCCCGGCGATGTGGCCCTCGTAGCCCATCAGCCCCACCACCCGGAACCCGGGCCGCTCCTGCACCGCCCGCGCCAGCGCGGCCAGCTCGGCGGGCTCCCGCAGCGGCGAGCGCCGCGCGCCCACCCGTACCCGGCCCCCGAACAGGTGCAGGGCCGTGTCCAGCTCCAGGCAGACCCGGATCTCCTCCGCGCCCCCGCCCCGCGCCCCCTGGATCAGGTCCAGCTGCGCGGGATCGTCCACCATCACCGTGACGGCCGCCGCCAGCTTCGCGTCGTGCGCCAGCTCCCCGAATCCCGCCCGGTCCGCCGACGGATAGGCGAGCAGCACGTCCTCGAACCCGGACCGGGCCAGCCACAGCGACTCGGCGAGCGTGTACGACATGATCCCGGCGAACCCGGGCCGCTCCAGCACCCGTTCGAGCAGTGCCCGGCACCGCACCGACTTGCTGGCCACCCGCACCGGCTTGCCGCCCGCCCGCCGCACGAGGTCGTCGGCGTTGGCGTCGAAGGCGTCGAGGTCCACGATGGCCAGGGGCGCGTCGAGATGCGCGGTCGCCCGGTCGTACCGAGCCCGGTCGGAAGTCATGGGCGGCAGCTTGCCAGAACGGTGTACCGGTGGGTAGGGGTACGCGACCCCCTGGCGCTCCGCCCCCGCACCCCCGCGCCTCGAACGCCGGCGGGGCTGAAAGACCCTGGGGCTCCGCCCCAGACCCCGCGCCTCAAACGCCGGCGGGGCTGGATTGTGCCGACCGGGGCGGCAATGTGCCGCGGCCGGGGGCGGGGACGGGGTGGGGTGTTGGCCGGGACGTAAAACGTGATTTGTTGGCGCGCGGTGCCGATGGGCCACTGGAGGCCCGGACAGGGCGCCATAAATCATGCAGTCCCGGACGACACCCCACCCCGGCACCGACCACGGCCACCCCCGACCCCGCCCGCCCAGGGCAAAGGCCCGGCCAGGGCAACGGCAAGCGCCCCGTAGAGTACGGGCAGGCAGCCGTACGGAACGGGGGGCGGAGCCGCCGGATGACCACGTCGACACCAGGGACCGCGGTCCTGGGCGAGCACGGACCGCCCCCGCCCCCGGCCCCCCGCCGCCACCCCGGCCGGGTCCTCGCCGCCACCCTCAGCGCCCTCCTCGGCACCGGCCTCCTCGCCGGCGCGGCCACCACCGCCTGGAGCGAACACCGCGCCGCGCACCGCCCGTTGCCCCCCGACGCCGCCTACCGCGAAGCGGCCTCGCTCTGGCACTCGGCCCCCGTGGACCGCCTCCTGCCGCCCGTGCTCGACGCCCCCGACACCGGCCCCGGCGGCGCCGACCGCCGCTGGACCCGCATCGCACTGGCACCCGACGCCGACTGCGCCGCCGCACTCACCCCCGAGTGGCGCGCCGCGCTCGCCGCGGCCGGCTGCACCCGCGTGCTCCGCGCCACCTACACCGACACCACCCGCAGCTCCCTGGTCACCGTGGGCCTGGTCTTCACCCCCGCCGACGCCACCGCGATGGCCGGCCTGCGGGGCCGCCTGCCCGCCCCGCCCGCCTACGAGTACGCCGACTCCCGCCGCGCCGCCTGGACGGCGACCGTCACCGACCGGGCCCCGGCCGTGGTCTACGCGGTCTCCGCCTTCGCCGACGGCCGCACCATGGACGCCCCGCTCCCGGCCGCCGACGCGGTCCGTCAGGGCGCCACCGGAACGGTCGCCGAAGCGGGCCTGGGCCACGCGGCCCAGGCCGTGGCCGACCGGGTCGGCCGCGCCCTGGGCGCGCTCGCGGCCCCGCCCGCCCCCACGGCCACCCCGCGCCCGGAGCCCCGCCGATGACCTCCACCCGCCGAGCCACCGCCACCACCGTCACCAGCGGTATCGCCCTGGCCGCCCTGTTCACCGCGGTCGCCGCACCCCCGGCCGCCGCCGACACCATCCGCGACCGCCAGTGGGGCCTGCTGGCCCTGCGCGCCGAGGAGGCCTGGGGCACCACCCAGGGCGACGGGATCACCGTGGCCGTCCTCGACACCGGCGTCGACGCCACCCACCCCGACCTCGCCGGCCAGGTCCTCGACGGCACCGACCTCGTCGGCATGGGCGCCGCCCGCGGCGACCGCGCCTGGGCCCGGCACGGCACCGCGATGGCGAGCATCATCGCCGGCCACGGCCACGGCCCCGACCGCTCCCAGGGCGTCCTCGGGATCGCCCCCCACGCACGGATCCTCCCGGTCCGCGTGATCCTGGAAGAGGGCGACCCGGGCCGCGAACAGGCCCGCGACAGCAAGTCCGGCGCCCTCGCCGAGGGCATCCGCTGGGCCGCCGATCACGGCGCCGACGTGATCAACCTGTCGCTCGGGGACGACAGCGACACGGCCCACCACGAGCCCGCGGAGGACGAGGCCGTCCAGTACGCCCTCGGCAGGGGCGTGGTCGTCGTCGCCTCCTCGGGCAACGGCGGCGAACGCGGCGACCACACCTCCTACCCCGCCGCCTACCCCGGGGTGATCGCCGTCGCCGCCGTCGACCGCCAGGGCCGCAAGGCGCCCTTCTCCACCCGCCACTGGTACGCGGACGTCAGCGCCCCGGGCGTCGACGTGGTCATCGCCGACCCCGACCGGGCCTACTACGAGGGCTGGGGCACCAGCGCGGCCGCCGCCTTCGTCTCCGGCGCCGTCGCCCTGGTCAAGGCGGCCCACCCCGGCCTCTCCCCGGCGCAGATCAAGAGGCTGCTGGAGGACACCGCCACCGACCGCCCGGCCGGCGGCCGCGACGACTCCCGGGGCCACGGCACCGTGGACCCCGTCGCCGCGCTCCAGGCCGCCGACGCGCTGCGCCCCGAGCCGGCGGCCCCGGCGCCCGTCGCGGCCGGGCGGCAGTACTTCGGCGCGGGCCCCGACCCCGTACGGCCGCCGGAGCGGCGGGCCCGGCTGGGAGCCGGGGCGGCCGCCGCCGGGGGAGCGGCGCTGCTGGTGCTGGCCGGCGTACTGGCCCGGCGTCCCCGCGGCGCCCGCCGGGATAGGGTCGGGTAACTGTGGCCACCAAGAACATTCCAGACCCCGGTTTCTCCGACGACGACGGCACCGCCGACCCCCGGCTGAGCGCGGCCCTCGCCGCCTGGGCCGCCGACCGCGCGGCCGAACCGCAGCTGCTCGCGGCCCTCAAGGAGGCCCGCCTGCTGGTGCCCGTCGTGGCGGTGCTCGGCGAGGTCGAGACGGACCCGGAGACCGGCCTCAAGCGCGAGAAGACCAGCGACATGGCCGTGCCGACCCTGACGGCGGGCGACCGGCGGGCCCTGCCCGCCTTCACCTCGATCGCCTCGCTGGCCCTGTGGGACCCGGCCGCCCGCCCCGTCGCCGTCCCGCTGCACCAGGCCCTGGCCGCCGCCGCGCACGAGAAGGCCGACACGATCGTCCTCGACCTGGCCGGCCCCGTTCCCTACCAGCTGACCGGCCCGGCGCTGCTCGCGCTCGCCGAGGGCCGTACGGACGCGGACCCGCTGGCCGCGCCGGCGGTACGGGAAGCGGTACGGGCCGCCGTCGTGGCGGAGCCGGCCGTGCTGCGCGCGCACCTGGTCCCGGGCGGTTCCGGCGCCGACGGGACCCTCGCCGTGCTCCTGGCGGCCGACGCGGACCCGGCCCCCGCGGCCCGGCGGATCGCCGAGGCCCTCGCGGCCGACGAGACCCTCCGGGCCCGCCTGGTCCGGGGCCTGAACATGGCCCTGCTCCCGGCCGACGCCCCGCTCCCGCCGGGCGAACCGCTCTTCACGCGCTGAGACGCGTACGCGCGTACGCGAAGGGGCGCCCGCCGGTGGTCGGCGGGCGCCCCTTCACGTACGTACGGGGTACGCCGCCGAGCGGCGTACCGGAACCGGACCTAGGCGTAGACCGGACCCGTGAACTTCTCGCCCGGTCCCTGGCCCGGCTCGTCCTGGACGAGGGAGGCCTCGCGGAAGGCGAGCTGGAGCGACTTCAGGCCGTCGCGCAGCGGCGCCGCGTGGAAGGAGCTGATCTCGGTGGCGCTGGCGGTGACCAGACCGGCCAGGGCGGTGATCAGCTTGCGGGCCTCGTCGAGGTCCTTGTGCTCGGAGTCGGGCTTGTCCAGGCCCAGGTTGACCGCGGCGGCGCTCAGCAGGTGGACGGCCACCGTGGTGATGACCTCGACGGCGGGCACGTCCGCGATGTCGCGGGTCATGTCGTCGTAGTCGGGAGCGTCCGGGGCGGAGGAGGGGGAATCGGAGGGCGTCGCTTCAGTCATGCGTCCCACGATATGCCGTGCGGCGGGCTTGCAACGCGGGTGCTAGTATGTACTTCGACCGGCCGGACACCTGTGTGCCCGGCCCACAAGTGGAGGCTCCGATCTCCCACCCGACCACCCTCCGGGGAGGCGGGTCATCCGGTCAGGTGGTATCCATCGTTCCGTACGGACGATGGAAAGCTGCCCGAGTCTGCGCCCCGCGGTTCGCACGCGGCGGTGCTCCGGTTGTTTTGGAGCCCCTGCCTGTGCCCGGCGGGGCTTTTTTCATTCTCCGCCGCGGTAGGTCTGACGACAGAAGACGTCAGCGGCTGTCTGCCAGGCAGCCGTGTGGTGCTACCGAGGAGGATCCATCAGCACCGAGCCCCGCATCAACGATCGGATTCGTGTCCCTGAGGTGCGACTCGTCGGTCCCAGCGGCGAACAGGTGGGCATCGTCCCGCTTGCGAAGGCGCTTGAGCTCGCGCAGGAGTACGACCTGGACCTGGTCGAGGTCGCGGCCTCCGCACGCCCGCCGGTCTGCAAGCTCATGGACTACGGCAAGTTCAAGTACGAGTCGGCCATGAAGGCCCGTGAGGCGCGCAAGAACCAGGCGCACACGGTCATCAAGGAAATGAAGCTCCGGCCGAAGATCGACCCGCACGACTATGACACCAAGAAGGGTCACGTCGTTCGGTTCCTCAAGCAGGGCGACAAGGTCAAGATCACGATCATGTTCCGTGGTCGCGAGCAGTCGCGACCGGAGCTCGGCTACCGCCTGCTCCAGCGCCTCGCTTCGGACGTCGAGGACCTCGGGTTCATCGAGTCGAACCCGAAGCAGGACGGCCGCAACATGATCATGGTCCTCGGTCCGCACAAGAAGAAGACCGAGGCGATGGCCGAAGCCCGCGAGGCGCAGGCCGCCCGCAAGGCCGAGCGCCAGGGTGTCGCCGCCACCGACGAGGAGGCTCCTTCCGAGGAGGCCGCCCCGGTCGAGGCGGAGACCACCGAGGCCGCTGAGGCCGCTGAGGTCACCGAGGCCGCCGCCGACGAGGCGAACGCCGAGGCCTGATTCCGGGGCAGCCCGTCTCGGATCACCGACACAACATGACGCTCCCGCAAGCCGGTCCCCAGGGGCCGGTGGGAGCGCCACCGACGAGGAGATAACGGCGCCATGCCGAAGAACAAGACGCACAGCGGTACCAAGAAGCGCTTCAAGGTCACCGGCTCCGGCAAGGTGCTCCGCGAGCGCGCCGGCAAGCGCCACCTGCTCGAGCACAAGTCGTCCCGTGTCACCCGTCGCCTCACCGGCAACGCGGAGATGGCCCCCGGCGACGCCGCGAAGATCAAGAAGCTTCTCGGCATCTGATGCCCTCCGCTCCCCTCGCCGGGAGCGGACGGACGTCAAGACCGGGACCCCATCGAATTCGGGCCGTGTGAAGACATCCACGGCCCCGCTACAAGGAGTTAAAAAGTGGCACGCGTCAAGCGGGCAGTAAACGCCCACAAGAAGCGCCGGGCGATCCTCGAGGCGGCCTCCGGCTACCGCGGTCAGCGTTCGCGCCTGTACCGCAAGGCCAAGGAGCAGGTCACCCACTCGCTGGTCTACAACTTCAACGACCGCAAGAAGCGCAAGGGCGACTTCCGTCAGCTGTGGATCCAGCGCATCAACGCCGCTGCCCGCCAGAACGGCATGACGTACAACCGCCTCATCCAGGGTCTGAAGGCCGCCAACATCGAGGTGGACCGCAAGATCCTCGCGGAGCTGGCCGTCAACGACGCCAACGCCTTCGCCGCGCTCGTCGAGGTCGCCCAGAAGGCGCTTCCGGCCGACGTCAACGCCCCCAAGGCCGCTGCCTAAGGGCTAGCCGGCCCGCTCCACGCGGCCGGCCCCCACGGACCCGCAGGCGATTCGCCTGCGGGTCCGTGTGCTTTCACCCCGCCCGCCCCCGGAACCCCCAGAGAGAACCGCAGACACCATGGGTTACCCCGACGAGCTGATCTCCCCCCGATCCCCGCGGGTGGCCGCCGCCAGGCGCCTGGCGCGGCGCAACTTCCGCACCAAGGAGCGCCGGTTCATCGCCGAGGGTCCGCAGGCGGTCCGCGAGGCCGTCGAGCACCGGGGATCCCAGGGCGCGACCCTGATCGAGCTGTTCGCCACCGTCGAGGCCGCCGAGCGCTACGCCGACATCGTCGAGGCCGCCCTGCTGGCCGGCGCGCGCGTGCACCACGCCTCCGACGAGGTGCTGGCCGAGGTCTCGCAGACGGTCACCCCCCAGGGCCTGGTGGGCGTCTGCCACTTCCTCGACTCGCCCTTCGAGGAGATCCTCAAGGCGCGCCCCCGCCTGGTGGCCGTCCTCGCGCACGTCCGCGACCCCGGCAACGCCGGCACGGTGCTGCGCTGCGCGGACGCCGCGGGCGCCGACGCGGTGGTGCTGACCGACGCTTCCGTCGACCTGTACAACCCGAAGTCGGTACGGGCCTCCGTGGGCTCCCTCTTCCACCTCCCGGTGGCCGTCGGCGTCCCGGTGGAGCAGGCGGTGGAGGGGCTGCGGGCGGCGGGCGTACGGATCCTCGCGGCCGACGGGGCCGGTACGGACGACCTCGACTCCGAGCTGGACGCGGGCACCATGGGCACCCCCTCGGCCTGGGTCTTCGGCAACGAGGCCTGGGGCCTGCCCGAGGAGACCCGCGCGCTCGCGGACGCCGTCGTACGGGTCCCGATCCACGGCAAGGCCGAGAGCCTGAACCTCGCCACGGCCGCCGCCGTGTGCCTGTACGCGTCCGCGCGTGCACAGCGGGCGCCCGGAGGGTGCCGCTCCGTGACCCCCAGCTAGTAATGTGGCCGCCCGGGGGGCCCACTGCGCTACTCGGAGATGTGGGGTACGGGGAAATGACCGTCGGTACGAACAGCTCGCAGGGGGCCGCGGGCGCGGCCGAGGAGCGGCTGCGGGACGTCCCCGGGTCCGTGGGCCCCGGCCCGGCGGCATCCGTGCCCGCCGTGGACGGCCTGCGCGGCGTACCACCCCAGGCCGTGGACGGCCTGCGCGGCGTACCACCCCAGGCAGCCTCGTCCGCCCGGGGCGGCCGCCTCGCGGCTCCCCGCCAGGCTTCCGCCGGCACCCCGGCTTCCGGCCGTACCCCGGCTTCCGGCCCCACCCCGACCCCCGGCCCCGGACCGGCCCGCGGATCCGGCCCGTCGGTCGTCACCGGGCGCTCCGGCCCGGGCGTCCCGTCCGCGGGCCAGGGGACCGGGGGCCGTGCCCCGGGCGTCCCGTCCGCCGGCCCGGGGAGCGTGGACGACGCCCCCGCGTGGGCCGGGTTCGGCATCGACCCCGACGAGCTGCCCGACGGGCTCGTCGTCGCCGACCACACCGGCCGGGTGATCTGCTTCAACCGGGCCGCCGCCCGGATGACCGCCACCGACCCCGGCCGGGCCCTGGGCGCCCGCATCGACCGGGCGCTGCCGCTCGAAGACCTCGAAGGCCGCCGCTGGTGGGCCCTGACCGACCCGTACGGGGGCCTCGCCACCCGCCGGGGCCAGCCCGAGCGGAACCTGCTCCTGCCCGGCGGCCGCGAGGTCCTCGTCTCCGCCCGCTACGTCCGCAGCCACCCCACCGGCCCGCTGTGCCGCCTCGTGGTCACCCTGCGCGGCACCGAGGCCCGCCGCCGCACCGAACGCAGCCACGCCGAGCTGATCGCCACCGTCGCGCACGAGCTGCGCTCCCCGCTGACCTCGGTGAAGGGCTTCACGGCGACCCTGCTCGCCAAGTGGGAGCGGTTCACCGACGACCAGAAGCGGCTGATGCTGGAGACCGTCGACGCCGACGCCAACCGCGTCACCCGCCTGATCGCCGAGCTGCTCGACATCTCCCGCATCGACTCCGGCCGCCTGGAGGTGCGCCGCCAGCCGGTCGACCTCGCCGCCGCCGTCGGCCGCCACGTCCAGGCGCTCACCGCGAACGGCCAGGCCCCCGAGCGGTTCCTCGTACGCGTCAGCCGTCCGCTGCCCGACTGCTGGGCCGACCCGGACAAGATCGACCAGATCCTCGGCAACCTCCTCGAAAATGCGGTGCGCCACGGTGACGGAACGGTCACCATCGACGTGGCGCCGCACGAGAAGGGAACCGCCGTCACCGTGACCGACGAAGGCCCCGGGATCCCCGAGGAATCGATGGCCCGCGTCTTCACCCGCTTCTGGCGGGGGAGCAAGCGCGGCGGCACCGGCCTGGGCCTGTACATCGTCAAGGGCATCGTGGAGGCCCACGGCGGCGCCATCACGGTCGGCCGCGGCCCCGGCGGCGGGGCAGAGTTCCGATTTATCCTGCCCGTGAGCGCACCGGCCTACCTCGCGCAGTAACCCTGCGGAGCGTCTCGCCAGGCGGCCCACGGGCTCCTCCACCCCAGACGGCCCTTAGAATCGTCCTTTGGCACCTTTGTGTCTCTGCGTCGATCGGTCTGATCGTGCCGTACGGGGACCCACCAGCCAGCCATCGGAAGTACGGGAAGAGATGTCGGCACCGAACAAGTCGTACGACCCTGTCGAGGTCGAGGCACTGAAACCGGAAGAGATCGAGCGCATGCGGGACGAGGCGCTCGCCGCCTTCGCGTCCGCCGGCGACCTCGACGAGCTCCGCGAGGCGAAGACCGCGCACATGGGCGACCGCTCGCCCCTGGCGCTCGCCAACCGGGAGATCGGCGCCCTGCCGCCCCAGGCCAAGGCCGAGGCGGGCAAGCGCGTCGGACAGGCCCGCGGCGCCGTGAACAAGGCCTTCGGGGCCCGCACCGTGGCGCTCGAGGCCGAGCGCGACGAGCGGGTGCTGGTCGAGGAGGCGGTGGACGTCACGCTGCCCTACGACCGCGTGCCCGCCGGCGCCCGCCACCCCCTGACCACGCTGATGGACCGCATCGCGGACATCTTCGTGGCCATGGGCTACGAGGTCGCGGAAGGCCCCGAGGTCGAGGCGGAGTGGTTCAACTTCGACGCCCTCAACTTCACGCCCGACCACCCGGCGCGCCAGATGCAGGACACGTTCTTCGTCCGGGGCCCCGAGGGCACCGAGGGCGACGAGTCCGGCGTGGTGCTGCGCACCCACACCTCCCCGGTGCAGGCGCGTTCGCTGCTGGAGCGCAAGCCCCCCGTCTACATCGTGTGCCCGGGGCGGGTCTACCGCACCGACGAGCTCGACGCGACGCACACGCCCGTCTTCCACCAGGTCGAGCTGCTCGCCGTGGACGAGGGCCTGACCATGGCGGACCTCAAGGGCACGATGGACCACATGGTCCAGGAGCTGTTCGGCGAGGGCACCACCACGCGCCTGCGCCCGCACTTCTTCCCCTTCACCGAGCCGTCCGCCGAGATGGACATGCAGTGCTACGTGTGCCGCGGCGCCTCGGTGGGCAACCCCGACCGCCCCTGCCGCACCTGCTCCAGCGAGGGCTGGATCGAGCTCGGCGGCTGCGGCATGGTCAACCCCAAGGTGCTGACCGCCTGCGGTGTGGACCCGGAGAAGTACAGCGGGTTCGCCTTCGGCTTCGGCATCGAGCGGATGCTGATGTTCCGTCACAACGTTGAAGACATGCGAGACATGGTCGAGGGTGACGTTCGTTTCACCCGGCCCTTCGGGATGGAGATCTGATGCGGGTCCCGCTTTCGTGGCTGCGGGAGTACGTAGACCTCCCCGCAGGTGAGACCGGCCGTGACGTGGCGGCCAAGCTCGTCGACGCCGGCCTTGAGGTCGAGACCGTCGAGCAGCTCGGCGCCGGGCTCAAGGGCCCCCTGGTCGTCGGACAGGTGCTGACCATCGAGGAGCTGGAGGGCTTCCGCAAGCCGATCCGCTTCTGCACGGTCGACGTCGGCGGCGCCAACGGCACCGGCGAGCCGCAGGAGATCGTCTGCGGCGCCCGGAACTTCTCCGTCGGCGACAAGGTCGTCGTGGTCCTGCCCGGCGCCGTCCTGCCCGGGGACTTCGCGATCGCCTCGCGCAAGACCTACGGCCGCACCTCGCACGGCATGATCTGCTCCGGCGACGAGCTGGGCATGGGCGACGACGGCACGCACGGCATCATCGTGCTGCCGCCGGAGCACGAGGTCGGCACCGACGCGATCGAGCTGCTCCAGCTCGTCGACGAGGTCCTCGACATCGACATCACCCCGGACCGCGGCTACTGCATGTCCATGCGCGGCGTGGCCCGCGAGGCCGCCACCGCCTACGGCCTGCCGCTGCGCGACCCGGCGCTGATCGACGTGCCCGCGCCGAACTCGTACGGCTACCTGGTCAAGATCGACGACCCGGCCGGCTGCGACCGCTTCACCGCCCGCACCGTGACCGGCCTCGACCCCGAGGCACGGTCCCCGATCTGGCTCACGCGCCGCCTGCAGAAGGCGGGCATGCGCCCGATCTCGCTCGCCGTCGACGTCACCAACTACGTGATGCTCGAACTCGGCCAGCCGCTGCACGCCTACGACCGCTCGCGCCTCGACGGCGCCATCGGTGTCCGGCGCGCCGAGCAGGGCGAGAAGTTCACCACCCTCGACGGGGTCAAGCGCACGCTCGACGCCGAGGACCTGGTGATCACCGACAACAGCGGCCCCATCGGGCTCGCCGGCGTCATGGGCGGAGCCAACACCGAGATCGCCGACTCCGTCACCGACCCGGAGACGGGCGCCGTCACCGGCACCACCGACGTGGTCGTCGAGGCCGCGCACTTCGACTCCGTGTCGATCTCGCGCACCGCCCGCCGTCTGAAGCTCTCCTCCGAGGCCTCCAAGCGCTTCGAGCGGGGCGTCGACCCGCAGGCCGCCGCCGCGGCCGCGCAGCGGACCGTCGACCTGCTCGTGCTGCTCGCGGGCGGCACCGCCGAGGCCGGGGTCACCGAGCTGACCGCCCCGGGCGCCCCGCGCACCATCGCGATGCGCGCCGACCACCCGGACCGGGTCGCGGGCATGGACTACGGCCGCGAGACCGTCGTGCGCCGCCTCCAGGAGGTCGGCTGCGACGTCTACGGCCAGGACGAGCTCGTCATCACCGTCCCCTCGTGGCGTCCCGACCTCGCCGAGCCCAACGACCTCGCCGAGGAGGTCATCCGGCTGGAGGGCTACGGGAACCTCCCGTCCACCCTCCCGCAGGTGCCCTCCGGCCGCGGCCTGACCGCCCGGCAGCAGCTGCACCGCCGGGCGGGCCGCGCGCTGGCCGGCTCCGGCTACGTCGAGGCGCTGAGCTACCCGTTCCTCGGCGAGGGCGTCTTCGACCAGCTCCAGCTGCCGGCGCACGACGCCGCCCGCCAGGTCGTCAAGCTGGTCAACCCGATCTCCGACGAGGAGCCGGCGCTGCGCACCACGCTGCTGCCGGGTCTGCTCGGCGCGCTGCGCCGCAACGACAGCCGGGGCAGCCACGACCTCGCGCTCTTCGAGACGGGCTCCGTCTTCCTCGCCGGCGACCGGCCGGGCGTCGCCGTACGCCTGCCCGTGGACCGCCGTCCCACGGACGAGGAGATCGCCACCCTGAACGCGGCCCTGCCCGCGCAGCCGCGCCACGCCGCGGTCGTGCTGGCCGGCGCCCGCGAGCAGGCCGGCTGGTGGGGCAAGGGCCGTCCGGCCGACTGGGCCGACGCGGTCCAGGCCGCCCGCGCGCTGGCCGTCGAGGCCGGTACCGAGCTGGTGGTCCGCCAGGGCCAGTACGGCCCCTGGCACCCGGGCCGGTGCGCCGAGCTCGTCGTCGTCCTGGACGGCGTGGAGACGGTCATCGGCCACGCCGGTGAGCTGCACCCCCGCGTGGTCAAGGCGATGGGCCTGCCCGCCCGTACCAGCGCCATGGAGATCGACCTGGACGCTCTCGCGGCGGCCGGCGGCGAGGCCCTCCAGGCGCCCCGGATCTCCTCCTTCCCGGTGGCGACCCAGGACGTGGCGCTGATCGTCGACGCGTCGGTCCCGGCCTCCGAGGTGGAGAGCGCGCTGCGCAAGGGAGCCGGCGAACTGCTGGAGTCCCTGCGGCTGTTCGACGTGTTCACCGGTGAGCAGGTGGGCGAGGGCAAGAAGTCCCTCGCGTACGCGCTGCGCTTCCGTGCGACCGACCGCACGCTGACCGCCGAGGAGTCCACGGCCGCGCGCGACGCGGCGGTGGCCCTGGCCGGCGAGCGGACCGGGGCGGTGCTGCGCGGCGCGTAGCGCCCCGCCGCAGAACCCGATCGAGGGGCCCTTCCGGATCACCGGAGGGGCCCCTCACTCATTGGGGTGAGAACAACGGTGACCGGTGTCCGGTACGTCAGGAGGTCGACACAATCGTTCCGGCCGTCGAGCCGGAGGGGGAGGGTCCTACGGATGATCACGCGCGCGGAGATGCCCAGGATGCGCCGGGGGTGCGTCCTCGCCCGGGGCGCTGTCCCGGTGACCTGGGAGCCGCTCTCCTCCCCCGGACGGCCGGGGCCGAGCCTCACCACCTGCGCGGCCTTCCTGCTCCTCGCCACGGGCTGCGCGCTGCGCGTCCGCCACGGGCTGGTGGCCGAACTGCGCCGCTCGCGGGAGATCGCCGGAGCCACCCAGCAGGTCCTGCTCAGACCGCTGCCCGGGCGGATGGACGGCCTGGCGCTCGCGGCGGCCCAGCTGTCGGCGAGCCGGGGCGCGGCCGTGGGCGGGGACCTGTACGAAGCGGTGGCCACGGCGTACGGCGTACGGGTGCTGATCGGGGACGTACGGGGCCACGGCCTCCCGGCACTGGGGGCGGCCGCCGCGGTACTGGGCTCGTTCCGCGAGGCGGCCCACGACGAGCCCGAGCCCGCCGGGGTCCTGAGGCGGATGGAACGCTCCCTGGAGCGGCACCTGCGCGAACGCGCCCGCGCCGAGCCCCCGTCGGTCCCACCGCAGCGGCCGCGGTCCCCGGTGGCGGAGGAGTTCGTCACGGTGCTGCTGCTCCAGATCGCGGCGGACGGTTCGGTGGAGGCCCTGAACTGCGGCCACCCCTGGCCCTACCGCTTCGACCCGGCACCGGCGACCGCCCCGCCCGGCCCGCGGGCGCACACGGTACGGCCGCTCGCGGGCGGCGAGACGCTGCCGCCGCTCGGCGTGCTCCCCCTGCCTGCGGACCTCAGATCCCTGCCCTGCGGGGAGATCGGCCCCGGCGAGGTCCTCGTGCTGTACACCGACGGCGCCGAGGACGCCCGGGACCGCCGGGGCCGCTTCTTCCCGCTGCGGGGCGTCCTCGCGCGGGCGCCGGCGCCCACGCCCGCGCGGCTGGTCGCGGGCGTGCACGCCGCACTGCTGCGCCACACCAGGGGACGGCTCACGGACGACGTGACCCTGCTGGTGCTCCGCAACGACCGCGGCGACCGGGGCGAGCGCCCCTGACGGGCCGCTCCCGCGGCCGGGCCGGGTGCGCGCCGGCGGCGGAGCCGGACCGGCCCTGCACCGGTCCGGCCGTCTCCGCGCCACCGGCGGAGCCACTCCGCACCGGGCCGGTGGACGGGCCCGGTGCGGGTGCGGCCCGGCTCCTGGCGGGCGCCCGGCGACCAACCGGGCCCCGGCGGAGCCGTGGTGCGCCGCCCGCCTGCCATGGAGTGTCGGGCAGACAGCAGGGCGGGCGGCGCGGTGCCGGGTCGTCGCACTGTACGAGGGGGAGCCGACGACCCGAGCGGCCTCCTTGGCGAGGCTCTTAAGTGAAACCCCGCGGGGCCCCTCCGCGGCAGGGTGCGCATCGCATTTATGCGCGTACTCGATTCACACCCCGTGTGAATCGAGCGCACCGCACCCCGCGCGGGGCCCCCAGCCACTAGCCTGGATCCGACGAGCCCTTGGAGGGGCCATGCAGCCCAACGCCCTGCTCGACGCCCTCCTCGCCGAGGCGGGCATGTCCCACGCAGGACTCGCCGCGCACGTCAACCAGGCGGGCCGGTCGCGCGGACTCGCGCTGCGCTACGAGCACACCGCGGTCTCGCGCTGGCTGAAGGGGCAGCGCCCCCGCGGCCAAGTGCCCGACCTGATCTGCGAGGTGCTCGGCGGACGCCTGCGACGGCCCGTCGCACTGGAGGACATCGGGCTCGGGATCCCGGGACAGCACAGCCCGCACACGACCCGGATCGGCGGCTTCGTCGACCGCGCCACCGCCCTGTGGCGCTCCGACGAGCTGGGCCGGCCCGCGCTGCTCACCGCCGAGGCCGTCACCGGGACCCCGGCCGTGATCCCGGTGTGGGAGTGGGAGAACCCGCCGGAGGACGCCGACGTCTCCCGCACCGGCCCCCACCGGATCGGGCCCGAGCACATCGAGATCCTGCGGGCGGCCCGCGCGCACTACGAGCTGATGTACCGGCGGGCCGGGGGGATGGCCACCCGCGCCCGGATCGTCCGCTTCCTCGGCAGCGAGACCGCTCCGATGCTCCGCGGCAGCTACCCGGACGGGATCGGCCGGCTCCTGCACCGGGCCACCGGGTCCCTGGTGGCGGTCGCCGGGATCTGCGCGTACGACTCCGACGCCCACGGGCTCGCCCAGCGCTACTTCCACCAGGCGCTGCGGCTCGCCAAGGCCAGCGGGGACCGGGGGCTCGGCGCCTACGTGATCGCCCTGCTGGTCAACCAGTCGCTGCACCTGCGGGAGTACCGCCAGGCCGTCGCCTTCGCGGAGGCCGCGCTGCGCGCCGCCGGACGGCACACCACCCCGGCTCTGGCCGCGGACCTGTACGCGATGCAGGCCAAGGCCTACGCCCAACTCGGCGATCCGGTGGCCGCGTTGGCCTGCATCCGCAGCGCGGAGGCGGCCGCCGAGCGGATCCGGCCGGGCGCGGAGCCCGACGAGACGGGCTACGTACAGCCCGGACTGGTCAACGTCCAGGTGGCGGAGGCGCTGCTGAGCCTGGGGGACCTCGACGCGGCGCACGCCCAGGCCGCGGAGGCCGTGGGGACCCCCGCGCACGACCGGGGGCGGGTGCACCGGCTCGCGATGCTGTGCGAGATCCAGCTGCGCCAGGGCGAGGCGGACCGGGCGGTGGCCTCGGCGGCCGAAATGGCCGAACGGGCCAAGGGGATGGAGTCGCTGCGGCTGCGCGACCGGCTGCGGGCGGTCCGGGAACAGCTGCTGACCAGCGGGTACGCGGGCGCGGAGGAGACCGCGCAGCTCATCGACGGGGCGCTGCGCGTTCCCCTGTGACGGCAGGAACTGCTGCCATGTTGCCACCGACGGATGCGAAAGGTGGCACAACCGTGCAGTGGACGAACCTGAGTGAGCAGACCGTGTACAAGAACCGATGGTTCGACGTGAACCTCGCGGACGTGGAACTCCCCGACGGCCGGCACCTGGACCACTTCGTGATCCGGCTGCGCCCGGTGGCCGTGGCCACGGCCGTCAACGAGGCCAACGAGGTGCTGCTGCTGTGGCGGCACCGGTTCATCACCGACAGCTGGGGCTGGGAACTGCCCGCCGGGGTGGTCGAGGACGGCGAGGCCGTCGAGACGGCGGCCGCGCGGGAGATGGAGGAGGAGTCGGGCTGGCGGCCGGGGCCGCTGCACCACCTGATGACGGTGGAGCCGTCCAACGGGCTGACCGACGCCCGCCACCACCTCTACTGGGCGGAGGGGGCCACGTACGTCGGTCACCCGGAGGACGACTTCGAGTCCTCGCGCCGCGAGTGGGTCCCGCTCAAGCTCGTGCCGGACATGATCGCGCGGGGCGAGGTCCCGGCCGCCAACATGGCGGCCGGGCTGCTCCTGCTGCACCATCTGCGCCTCGGCTAGGCCGGCCGGTGGCCCTCCGCCCCCGCCCGACCGCGCGGGGCGTCAGCCGTACGGGTAGAAGCCCGAGCCGGTCTTGCGGCCGAGGCGGCCCGCGTCGACCATCCGCTGGAGCAGCGGGGGAGCGGCGTACAGCGGCTCCTTGTACTCGGCGTACATCGAGTCGGCGATCGACGCGATGGTGTCCAGGCCGATCAGGTCGGACAGCTTGAGCGGGCCCATCGGGTGGGCGCAGCCCAGCTCCATGCCGTTGTCGATGTCCTCACGGCTCGCGATGCCGGACTCGAACATCCGGATCGCGGACAGCAGGTACGGGACGAGGAGCGCGTTGACGACGAAGCCGGAGCGGTCCTGGGCGCGGACCGCGTGCTTGCCGAGCACGTTCCGCACCAGGGCCTCGGCCCGCTTCACGGTCTCCTCGCCCGTGGTCAGCGCCGGGATCAGCTCGACGAGCTTCTGCACCGGGGCCGGGTTGAAGAAGTGGATGCCGATGACCTGGTCGGGCCGCGAGGTCGCGACGGCCAGCTTGACCAGCGGGATCGAGGAGGTGTTGGAGGCGAGGATCGCGTCCGGGCGGGTGATCACCTGGTCGAGGACCTGGAAGATCTCCGTCTTGACCTGCTCGTTCTCGACGACGGCCTCGATGACGAGGTCGCGGTCGGCGAACTCGCCGAGGTCGGTGGTGAAGGTGAGGCGGGCCAGGGTGGCGTCCCGTTCCTCCTCGCTGATCTTGCCGCGTTCGGCGGCCTTGGTCAGGGAGTTGTGCAGCCGGGTGCGTCCGATCTCCAGGGCCTCGCCCGTGGTCTCGGCGACCATCACCTCAAGACCGCTGCGGGCGCACACCTCGGCGATGCCCGCGCCCATCTGGCCGCAGCCCACCACGCCGACCCGTGCGATGTCGGTCGGGAGGGTAGAGAGGTCCGTCACATCGTGCCTTTCGCTGCTCATCCATCGCGGGTCCCCCGTACTCGGCAGTGGTAACTGCGTCCGGCGCCCGCCACGCCCCCCGACGTTACCCCCGTCCTTGCAGCCGGTGGCGGGGTGGGGCGGGCATGCTGGGCGCACGCGGAGCGATGTCACGGAACGGAACGGAGTCGTCACATGACGCACATCGGACGGCGGGGGCTGCTGGCGGGGGCCGCGGGGGTGCTGGCCACGACGGCGGCGGCCGCCCCGGTGGGGGAGGGCGGGGCGGTGCGGGGGTCCGGAGGGGGGCGGGCGCCGGCCGCGGCACTCAGGGGGATGTGGATCGCCACCGTGGAGAACGTCGACTGGCCGTCCGAGGCCGGGCTCTCCGCGCGGGAGCAGCGCGCGGAGCTGACCGGGCTCCTCGACACGGCCGTGGAGCGGCGGCTGAACGCCGTGTTCCTCCAGGTCAGGCCGACGGCCGACGCCCTGTGGCCCTCGACGAAGGAGCCCTGGTCGCAGTGGCTGACGGGGGTGCAGGGGCAGGATCCCGGCTGGGACCCGCTGGGCACCGCGGTGGCCGAGGCGCACGCGCGGGGGCTGGAGCTGCACGCCTGGTTCAACCCGTACCGGGTGGCCAACCACACCGATCCGCAGCGGCTCGTCGCGGCGCACCCGGCCCGCCGCAACCCCGCCTGGGCCGTGCCGTACGGG
This sequence comes from Streptomyces sp. NPDC004667, assembly GCF_040609475.1. Lineage (NCBI taxonomy): Bacteria > Bacillati > Actinomycetota > Actinomycetes > Kitasatosporales > Streptomycetaceae > Streptomyces > Streptomyces sp. NPDC004667. The sequence continues at coordinate 71,192 of NZ_JBEXKC010000022.1, forward strand.
GGCAAGCTCTACTACAACCCGGGGCTGCCCGAGGTGCGGGCCTTCGTGCAGGAGGCGATGCTCGACGCCGTCGCCCGCTACCCGCTCGACGGGGTGCACTGGGACGACTACTTCTATCCGTACCCGGTCGCCGGCGAGGAGTTCGACGACGACGAGGCCTACGAGCGGTACGGCGGGGCCTTCGCCTCCCGTGCGGACTGGCGCCGCCACAACACCGACACCCTGGTGAAGGAGATGTCGGACCGGCTGAAGGGCGTCCGCCCGGCGGCCCGCTTCGGGGTCAGCCCCTTCGCGGTGTGGCGCAACAGCGACCGGGACCCGCTCGGCTCGCGGACCCGGGCGGGCGTGCAGACGTACGACGACCTCTACGCGGACACCCGCAAGTGGGTCCGCGAGGGCTGGATCGACTCGATCGTGCCGCAGGCGTACTGGCAGATCGGCCACCCGTCCGCCGACTACGCCGCGATCGTGGAGTGGTGGGCGGGCACCGTCAGGGGCACGCGGGCGGCCCTGTACGTGGGCGAGGCGCTGTACCGCTGCGACGCCGACAGCTCCACGCCCGCCTGGCGGGATCCGGCGGAGCTGTCGAGGCACCTGACCCTCGCGGCGCGGCACGCCGAGGTCCGCGGACACGTCTACTTCTCGGCGAAGCAGGTTGCCGCGGACCCCAACGGTGCGATGGCCAGGGTCGTCGCCGACCACTATCCGACGACGGTGGCGCCGCGTTGAGCCGGGCTGCCACCCGGGTCAGGGGGTGTGCTCGGACGGGTGCTTGACGACGCAGTCGGGGCCGGGGGACATGACCGCCTCGTGGCCGTCCGTGAAGCGGACCCGGTAGGGAGGGGTTCCGTTCTCGCCCAGTACCTGGGTGATCTCGCCGACCTTGTCGTGTTGTCCCACGACCCGGCCGTGCTGCACCAGCTGGTCGCCCTCAGTAGCGCGCATAGCTGACCTCCTCGGTGGCGGTCCGATCCGGTGTTAGCAGTTTAGGGCGATTACCGGCTATTTGACCCGTTGGGTCACGGCGATGCAGACCAGTACCGCGCAGGCGGCGGCGGGCGCCGCCGGGGAGAGGTGCTCGCCCAGCAGCGCCACCGACCAGACCAGGGTCAGGAGGGGCTGGGCGAGCTGCAGCTGGCTGGCCCGCGGGGCGCCGATCTCGGCCATCCCGCGGTACCAGACGTACAGGCCCAGGAAGGTGGAACCGGCCGCCGCCCACACCAGGCCCGCCACCCCGTGGGCGGTCAGGTGCACCGGCTCGTACGCGAGCCCGAGGGCGGAGCCGGCCACGGTGAGCGGCAGGCACAGCACCAGGGCCCAGCCGATCACCTGCCAGCCCGGCATCAGCCGGGCCAGCCGCCCGCCCTCGGTGTATCCGGCGGCGCACACCACGAGCGCCCCGAACAGGTAGGCGTCCCCGGTGGAGAGGGCGCCCCCGCTCTGGGCGAGCGTGAAGCCGAGGACGACCGCCGCTCCGGCGACGGCCGCCGCCCAGAAGCGGGGGGACGGCCGGGCGCCCGTACGCAGGGCGGAGAAGGAGGCGGTGGTCAGCGGGAGCAGCCCGACCACGACGGCGGCGTGCGAGGTGGTGGAGGTCTGCAGGGCGAGGGTGGTCAGCATCGGGAAGCCGGCCACCACGCCGCCGGCCACGACCGCGAGCCCCGCCCAGTGCGCGCGGGCCGGCAGGGGGACCCGCCCGGCCAGCAGGAAGGCCCCCGCGATGAGGGCGGCGAGGACACTGCGCAGGGCGACGAGCGACCAGGGGCCGAAGCTCTCCAGGCCCCAGGCGGTGGCGGGGAAGGTCAGCGAGAAGGCGACGACGCCGAGGAGGGCCATGACCGTGCCGGTGCGGGTGCCGCCGGCCCGGCCGGCGGTGGCCGTCGCCTCCGTAGCGCTGCCGGTGGTGCCGCCCGTGACGCCGGCGGTGCCGCCCGCGACCCCGCCCGCGACGGCGTGCGCGCCGAGATGGTGACCGGTCGGCCGAACCGCTATCGGGCCGGAGGGAGTAGCGCTATTCTGTGCTGTCATGTACGAGCGTAGCAGTGTGGCGGAACTGGCGGAAAGCCTGCGGTCGGAGCTCGACCGCTATCCGGTGGGTGGAAAGCTCCCGTCCAGTCGGGCTCTGGTCGAGCGCTACCGGGTCAGCCCCGTCACCGTTTCCCGGGCCCTCGCCCTGCTCGCCGCCGAAGGGCTCGTGGTCACCCGGCCCGGCGCCGGGGTGTTCCGGTCCCCGCCGCGGACGGAGGCCGACGCCTCCGGCGACACCTCCTGGCAGGAGGTCTCCCTCAGCGCGGAGGGGACCGGTGAGGTGGTTCCCCGCTCGGTGGACGCCTCCGGGGTGATGGTCTGCCTCACCACGCCCCCGCCCGGGGTGATCGGACTCAACAGCGGCTACCTGCACGCCTCCCTCCAGCCGGAGCGGGCCATGGCCGCCGCCCTGGCCCGGGCCGGACGCCGTCCGGGGGCGTGGGGGCGGCCGCCGGTGGAGGGGCTGCCCGAGCTGCGCGACTGGTTCGCCCGCGAGATCGGCGGGGCCGTGGGGGCCGCCGACGTGCTGGTCACCGCCGGCGGGCAGAGCGCGCTGACCACGGCCCTGCGGGCACTGGCCCCGCCCGGGGCGCCGGTCCTGGTGGAGTCCCCGACGTATCCCGGGCTGCTCGCCATCGCCCGCGCCTCCGGCTGCCGGCCCGTACCCGTACCGGTGGACACGGACGGGGTCCGGCCGGAGCTGCTCGCGGCCGCCTTCGAGGCCACCGGGGCGCGGGTGTTCGTGTGCCAGCCGCTGTTCCAGAACCCGACGGGCGCGGTGCTGTCCGCCGCCCGCAGGCCCGAGGTGCTCAGGATCGCGCGGGCCGCCGGGGCCTTCGTGATCGAGGACGACTACGCGCGGGCCCTGGCCCACGAGGACGCCGGTCCGCCGCCGCCCACCCTGGCCGCCGAGGACGCCGACGGGGTGGTGGTGCACGTCCGTTCGCTGACCAAGGTCACCTCCCCGAGCCTGCGGGTGGGCGCGCTGGCCGCCCGGGGCCCGGTGCTGGACCGGCTGCGCGCGATCCAGGTGGTGGACAGCTTCTTCGTGCCCCGGCCGCTCCAGGAGGCCGCCCTCGAACTGGTCGGCGCGCCCGCCTGGCCGCGCCATCTGCGGGCCGTCGCGGCCGAGTTGCGCCACCGGCGGGACGTGCTCGCGGGCGCGCTGCGGCGGGAGCTGCCGGGACTGGAGCCCGTCCGGCTGCCGACCGGCGGGTACCAGCTGTGGACCCGGCTCGGCGAGGGCGGCGATGACGCGGCCTTCGTCGCCGAGGCCCTGCGCGCCGGGGTCGCGGTCGCGCCGGGCCGGCCGTTCTTCTGCGCCGAGCCGCCCGCCGCCTTCGTCCGGCTGGGCTTCGCCGGGGTCTCGGGTCCGGGAGAGCTGGTGGAGGCGGTGCGGCGGATGCGGGGCGGGCTGTCCGCCGTGCCCGTAAACCCTGTTGAGGCGGGTGGGGAGGCGTTCTAGCCTGCCGGGCATGACCGCCGTAGTGATCACTTCCCTCGCCCGCCGCCCCGAGCTGGCGGCCAGGCTCTGGGACATGGAGGACTCCTGGCCGGAGTTCGCCGGCCATGACTCCCTGGCCTGGCTGCTCTACCCGCGCATGGCCGCCGAATTTCCCGAGTACGTCTGGATCGCGACCGACGGGGACGCGGTGGTGGCCCGGGGCTTCAGCCTGCCGTTCGCCCTGCACACCCCCGAGCGGGCGGGCGTGCTGCCCGCGCAGGGCTGGGACGCGGTCCTCATGTGGGCCTTCTCCGACCAGCGGCGCGGGATCCGGCCCGACACGGTCAGTGCCGTCGAGATCTCCGTCGCCACCGGCCGGCAGGGCGAGGGCCTCTCCGGCCGGATGCTGGCCGCCATGCGCGAGGGCGCCCGCGCAGCCGGGTTCGCGGAGCTGGTGGCCCCGGTCCGGCCCAGCGGGAAGCCGGCCGAGCCCGGTACTCCGATGGCTGAGTACGCGTACCGGACCCGCGAGGACGGCCTCCCGTACGACCCGTGGCTGAGGGTCCACGTGTGCGCCGGGGCGGTCATCGAGGGGGTGGCGCCGCTCTCCATGACCATCAACGGCACGCTCGCGCAGTGGCGGGAGTGGACCGGGCTGCCCTTCGACACCCAGGGCCCGGTCCTCGTGCCCGGCGCGCTCGTTCCGGTCCACTGCGAACCGGAACGCGATTTCGCGGTCTACGTCGAACCGAACGTGTGGGTCCGCCACCGGCTGGACGGCTCCTGAGGCCGCGGACTACGACGCCGGTCCGCCCGCCCCCGCCCGCACCGGCAGGCCCTTGGTGAGCGGCCCCACCACCAGGGGCTGCGCGGCGGCGAGCACGAGGCACAGGGCGGCGGTGGCCGCCCACAGGACGCCGGCGCCGGCCCGTTCCAGCAGCTGGGTGGCGGTGACCGGGGCGGCGACCGTGGCGATGCCCCAGCTGATGCCGTACGCGGCGAGGTAGCGGTCGGTGCCGCCCGGCGGCGCCAGTGCGGCCACGACGCCGAGCACCCGGCCCAGGACCAGCACCTCGCCCACGCTCCACACGGCGGTGGCGGCCAGGAAGGCGGGCAGGCCCCGCGCCATGGCGTAGCCGGCCAGACCGGCCGCCAGCAGGGCGTAGCCGAGGGCCATGGCCGCGGGGTCGGGCAGGGCGGCCAGGCGGCGCAGGCGCAGCGCCGGCTGGGCCGCGACGACGGTCACGGCCGAGGCGGTGAACAGCAGCCCGGCGTCTGAGGGTCGCAGGCCGCGGTGGCCGAGGGTGAGCGGGAGCGCCATCACGATCTGCAGGGACACGAGCGCGAACGCGGTCCCGGACGTGAACATCGCCCAGAGCCCGCGGTCCCGCCACGGCTGCACGGGCCCGCCGCCGTCGCCCGTGCCGTCGCCGCCCGCGCCGCCGCCGGTTCCGTCGCCCCGTGCGGCGTACGGGCCCCGGGGGCCGTCGGCCGGCAGGGCCAGGCGCAGGGTCAGCGCGCAGGCCAGGCAGGTGAGTGCGTCGACGACGAACAGCCAGCGCAGGTCCCACCGGCCCAGCCCCGCCGCGATCAGGCCGGCCCCGGTGCCGCCGACGGCCAGCGCGGCGTTGAGGGCGCCGTAGGCGCGCACCCGGTCGGCCGGGCCGACGGCGTCGGCGATCAGCGCCTGGCTCGGCGGTTCGTACAGCTCGAAGGACAGGCCGAGCAGGACCGCGAAGACGGCCACCGCGGCGAGGGAGCCGGCGGCGGCGATGCCCAGCTGGGCGAGGGCGCAGCCGACGAGTCCCAGCACGATGGTGCGGCGGCGCCCGATCCGGCCCGCGAGCCGGCCGCCCGCCACCCGGGAGGGGATCGTCGCGAGGCCGAAGCCCGCCGAGACCAGGCCCGCCGTCGTGGTGCCCGCGCCGAACTCGGTGCCGATCAGGACGGTCAGGAAGGGGAGGGAGAAGGCGCCGAGCCGGTTGATCGCCCGCGCCGCCACCAGCATCCATACGGTCCGCGGCATGAACGCACCCCTGTCGTGACTGTCGAATCGAGTAATGTCAGTTACGAACTCGATGAACGCTAGCGATCGAAGGAGTGACTGGTCAAGTGATGTTCGACAGTCACGTGGCGGTGCTGCTGGAGCAGGCGGTGGCGCTCGTGAACGCGTTGACGGACGGAGAGGCGCGCGGCCGCCCGTACACGGCGCCGCACGGGGCGGAGCTGGCCGACGCGATCGAAGGGGCGGTCCCGCACGTCGCGGCCTCGCTGCCGCGCGCGGTCGACGCCGCGCAGGCGGAGTACTTCGTCGGCGCGGCCCGGCGCATGCGCGAGGTCTTCCGGGCGATGCAGGACGGGGATGTGGACGCCGCGGCCGTGACCGTGAACGACCTGCTGCGCGACACCGGGGCCCGGCCGAGGCTGGACCGGACCGGGGGTGAACCGTGGCAGATGCACTTCCACGGCCCCGACGACTCCTTCGCCGCGGGCGTCAACGCGGGCAGTGCCACCGCGCTGGCCCTGGCGGTGGGCGGCGGCCTCGCGGGCCGGCTGGGCGTGTGCCGGGCCGACCGCTGCGACCGGGTGTACGTGGACACCTCGCGCAACGCCGCCCGCCAGTTCTGCTCCACCGCGTGCCAGAACCGCACCAAGGCCGCGGCCTTCCGGGCCCGCCGGGCCTGAGGTGCTGAGACCGGGCGGACTGTCTGGCGGACCGAGCACACGAAGCCCGGAAGCTACGGCCCCGGACACATCGAGATCAGGGGCATGGATCGGGCACTCACTGGATCAGGCACTCACTGGATCAGGCCGAGGTGCGGGTGGTCCGGGGAGACGGGGCAGACGTGCAGCTGCAGATCGTAGCCCCGGGCGAGGTCGAGCCCGGTCGGGTTCCACGGCTGATGGTTGTCGACGGACGGCGTGGAGAGCGGCTGGTCCTCGTACGGGATCCAGCCACGGGTGTTGGATCCCCATTCGGACGAGGCGATGGTCAGCAGCGGGTCCATCCCGGCGCCGCACGTGCGGCAGAGCCGGGCGACGGGATCGGTGAGGCCCCAACGGGTCCAGCCACCGGCCTTCCAGCCGGGGGCGACGGACAGCTCGTTCCAGTAGAACTCGTCCGGGGCGGGCAGGTAGTAGTCGTCCATTCCGGTTCCCTCCCACCTGCTCCCGTTCGCCAGCTGCTGCTGCAACTCCCTGTTCAGTTCCATACGGTTGGGGTACTCGGTGATCCGCTCCGGCGCGAGCAGGCACGGCTGCGGTACATAGCCGTCGTACTCCACCGCGTAGGGCTCGGGCGGCGCGGTGAGCACCTCCGTGACCTCGGCCTCGGATCGCCAGAACAGGGCGGTGAGCGGTGTGTTGTCCGGCTCGTGATCGAAGGGACACCACAGCACCTGGAGCAGATCCGTCCCTCCCGGCGCCCGCAGCAGGGGAACGTCGCGCACGTACAGCTGGGCCACGGGCACCATGGCGACCGGACCGCCCCCCTCGTGACCCTCGTCGCAGTGCGGCCAGGGCTCGTCGGCGGGCCACAGCAGTGGCCCGCCGACCGAGCTGTCGTGCGGTGCCGGAGACCCGGGGCGGGGATGCAACCGGGTCGCCGTGCGTGCCAGCGGGGCCAGTTGAGGAAAGACCGCGGCGACGTCGACCGGCCGCGGCGGGGTGGTACGGCTCATTCTGGCTCCCGATGGCGCGCATCAAGCGGGGGTTAGTTTCCGAGGTTCAGCTGGTTGGTGTTCTTGTACGTGTTGGGGATGTAGACGTCGGGGAACAGCGGCTGCGTCGTTCCGTCGGAACGCTCGACCCTGGCGGTCATCGTGACGCCCCGCGGAATCGTGCTGTCGCCGTCCTGGTAGTCGGGCGTCACCTGGTAGAAGACCGCGTCGTTCGGCCCAAGGATGCCGCCCTTCACCACGGGCCTCACCGCCAGTTGCGCAACGGTCTCATAGGTCCGCATGCTGGGCGATCCGGTGTTCATCCCCGCCTGCCAGCAGGGGACGAGGTTGATCTGTCCGCCGTCCAGTACCGCCCCCGTCCCACCGAGGATGTTGGCGATCAGGTGGCAGCGTGCCAGACCGGCCGTGGAGGAGTTGGCCTGGCGGAACAGATCGGCGTCCTCCCACCCGGTGATGTTCCCCGACGCGGTGCTGCCTTCCGGTGTGTTCGTACCCAGGCAGGCCTGGGCCGCGGCGGCGCGGACACCGGGCGGGCCGGGCGGGCTGGTGAACTTGTTGACGTGCGCGACCGGTTGGGTGGTGTTCTTGATCCATCCGTTGCCGGAGGTGAAGGACCCGGCCGGAGCGTTCTGACGGCAGACGGCCAGCGGCTCGGTGATCGAACCGGAGACCTCCAGGTTGAACTGCTCGTCCGCCACCACTCGCTGGTTCGTGAAGCCTTCGGACAGCTGACCCTCCGCGGCCTGCCTGTCCGCGAGCGGGACATGAGCCCGGGCACAGGGGCTGCCGGTGCCGCCGTCCAGTACGTCGACCACCCACCCGCCGGGGCTGTGGCGGGGCAGGAGTTCGGTGCACTGCGCGCCGTCGGTCCCTCCCTCGCGGGTCTCCGAGAAGGGGAAATCGGCGCAGTTGTCGGTCGCGACGAGGTCCGTGCGGGCCTGGAACGTTCCGCATGTCCGCGCGGCCCGGCCCGCTGTGTCATCCCTCGTCCGGGTCAGCGGCTTGGCGCGTCCCCAGCCGTCGGGGAGGCTGCCCTGGGCCCACAGGTAGGCGGCGGCCGCGGCCCCCGCGCCCGACGGGCTCTGCTGGTCACTCATCCTGACGACCGGCATGATGCCGGGCACGACGCAGCCGGGGTCCGGCGCGCCGGTGGTGGCGGTGTCCCGGACGGCGTCGTCGCAGCGGATCTTCTCCGGGTTGCTCCAGGATGCGCTCGGGTCCGTGATCTGGGCACCGGGAGAGGAGACGAACAGCTCGTACGACGTCGTGAAGTCGAGCTTCGCGCCCGGAGCAGGAGTGGATTCGTAGGCCACATCGCCGTTGAGGACCTGGTCCTTGACGATGGTCTTGCCCGTCCACCGGGGCGACTTGGTGACCTTGCAACCGGCCGAGCAGCCGGCCTTCCACCGCAGGTTCAGGGCTTTGACGGCATCGGTCGCACCGGTCATGGTCACCGAGACGAGTTCGGTCCACGCCGTGCCCTTGGCGGGCAGGACGGCGCTGGTCGAAACGTCGAGCGTTCCGGTGCCGATCACCTTCCCGTTTCCGTCCCTGAGCGTGTACAGCACGGTCACGCCACGCACACAGTAGGTGAAGCGGTTGAAGTACCACTTCCCGCTGGACGTCAGTGCGCAACCGCCCGTGTCGGCTGCCGCGGTCGCCGGCGGCGCGACGGGGCCGGCCCGTCGCCCGTCCGGGGTCACCGGTGTGGCGATCGTGGTCACGCAGGCCTGCACTGCGCCCGCCTTGCGCTCGCCGGAGCCGGCGCGCGTGGGCTCGCACTTCTCCCCGGCGGGCACCGTGATGGACCGGGTCTTGCCGGGGGACGCCGCCACCGGCGCCTTGCCGGCCGCGGCCGGGGTGGGTATTCGGTCGTCGTCGGCGGCGGCGGTGCCGGCCGTGGTGAGGCTCAGAACGAGGAGGAGACCGGGAAGTACGCGTCTCCAGCGTGGTGGTGAGGTCATGTCTTCTCTCTGTGGGAGGCCGCGCGCGCGGCGGGTCGTGCACGTATGCGTGCGTGCACGGTCACTGACTGCTGGTCACGATGACGAGGAGGGCTCAGGAGACGAGGTCGTAGAGCAGCTTGGACGCGGCTCCGGCGGCCTTCTCCACGGTGCGGACGACCGGCTTGGCCACGGCGGTGGCGGCCTTCCCGCCGCCGCGGGTGACCAGCCCCAGTGCGGCGCGACCGGCGGATGACACGAACTCACCGCTGGTGAAGCCGTATTCGATGCCGCTGGCGATGACGCTGACCCCGGCGGCCACCACCGAGACGCCGAGGCAGATCGCGGCGATGCTGCCGAGAACGGGCGCGGCGGGGAAGAACACGCAGGAGACGGCGAATCCCGCTGCCAGGAGCCCGGCGGCCGTGCTCACCTTGTCGGCGGTGTCAGCCCACCACTTGGCGTCGTTCCACCATTCGTCCTTGCCGGGCTGGCTTCCCTTGGGGTTGACCGTGTCGTTGTTCGTCGTGTCGGAGGGGTTGCGGTTGGCGTCGCGGTCCTTCTGCGCCTGCTCGGCAGCCACACGCGCGGCTTCCCGCACCTCGGCCGTCCGCTTGTCCGCGGCGGTCTGGCGTGCCTCGGCGGCGGCGTTGGCGGCGCTCTTGGCGTCCCTGCCGGCGGCGAGCTCGGCCTGGTGGGCGTTGGCGGCGGAGGTCTGGGCACTGTACGAGGAGGCCAGGGCGCTGCGGGCCGCGTCGACGGCGCGGTTCGCCGAGTAGTTGGCCGCGCGGGAGGCGCTCTGGGCGGTGGCGGCGGCGTCCTTGGCCTTGTTCGCAGATGCCTGGGCGTCGGCGGCGGACTTGTCCGCCGCGTCGGCGTGCTGGCGGGCCTTGTCCGCGAAGCCCTGGGCCTGGTTCGCCGAATCGATCGCCTTCTGGGCCCACTCCTGAGCCTGCTGGCCGGCGTCCCGGGCCACTGCCGCGACCTGGGAGGCGAGGGCCGCGTCCTTCTGGGCCTCCTGGGCGATTTTGGCCGCCGCGGCGATGCTCGCCTGCATGGCGGCGGCGTGACTGAGCGAGTCGTAGTCGAGCTGGGCCGCACGGTGCTGGACGGCTTCCACGAAGTTGCGGCGCATGTACGCGGGGCCCGACATGGCGACCTCCGCGTAGGCCTTGGAGTACGCGTCACCATTGGCCATGACCTTCATGGTCCTGACGGCGTCGTCCTCTTCGACGGCCTTGGGCAGGTCCTCGTCGAAGAACTTCTGGAGGGCCTCCGGCGTGTCCTTGTTGAGCGCGTCGTTGGCGGCCTTGACGACGGCGTTGCCGGGCTTCGAGTTCAGGATCTTCAGGATGTTGACCCTGTTGTCCTCGGCACGCGACTTGATGACACCGCCGGTGTTGAAATCACCCTCCGCGGGGATGCCGCCCGAGAGGGCCTGGAACGCCGCCTTGGCGACGGCCGGCTCGGAGACCTGAGCGATGAAGAGGATGGTCTCGCGGTCGTCCTGGGACTGTGCGAGCTGCCGCTCCAGGTCGATCCAGGAGTGGACGTCGTAGTCGGACCCGGCGAGTGCGAAACGGGCGGCCGCACGGGTCCACGTGCCGCTGGAGTTGATCAGCGCGACGGCTGCCTGGCGGCCGAGGGCGGCGGCAGCGGTCAGGTCGTCGTTCGCGAGGGCCTGCTCCGCCTTGGCTATCAGCTCCTTGGTGGCCTGGGCGGTCCGCTGTGCCTGAGTGCGCTTGTTCAGGTTGGCCGCGCGTTCGCTCTTGTCCAGCAGGGCGAGCTGCGCGGCCTCCTTCATGCCTTGCAGCTTGTCGGTCGCCAGCGCGGCGGCTTCGGCGTCCCGGGCGTTCTTCTCCACGAGGATCGCGTCCGCGACGGCCTGGGTCGCGAGGTTGGCGGCCTTGACCGCCTCGTCCGCGTAGGCGGTGGACCTGTTCGCGAAGTCGATGGCCTGACCCGCGTACGCGACCGCTTCCTCGGCGGCGTCCGCAGCCTTCTCGGCATGCCCGGCCGCGGACTTGGCAGCGCTGTTGGCGGTACGCGCGGATCTTGCGGCGGTCGAGGCCAGCGCCTGTGCCGTGGAGGCTGCGTTGGTCGCCTGGTTGGCGGCGCTGGAAGCGATCTCGGCCTGGCGCTTGGCCTCGGCCGCCTCGCCCTGGGCGGCGCCGGAGGCCTCGGCCGCCTGGGCGGAGGCCCTGGCGGCGGCAGCCGCGTCGCGTGCCGCGTCGGCGGCCGCGAGGCCGGCGTTCGCGGACTGTTCGGACGCGACGGCCGCGTCATCGGCCGCCTTGGCCGCGGAGTTGGCCTTCGCGGCGGCGTCGCGGGCGGCGACGGCCGCGTCCTTCGCCTCGCTCGTCTTCGACGCGTCCTTCGACGCGGCGATCGCGGCGTTGTAGGCGCGCGTGGCGGCCGATCCGGCGGCGGCGGCCGCCTGTGAGGCGGCCGTCGCCGCCCAGGAAGCGCGCTGCGATGCCTGGACCGCGGCGGACGAGGCGTTGATGGCCGTACGGGCGGCGGAAGCCGCGCCGCTCGCGGCGGTGGCGGCCTGCTGAGCGGCCTCGGCGGACCGGCGCACGTCGTCCCTGGCCTTCTCGGCTTCGGCTGCGGCCTTCTCGGCTGATTCCTTGGCCTTGCTCGCGGCCGCTGTCGCGCGTGCCGAGGCCTCGACTGCCAGATCGGTCTGCTCCCGCGCACGCGCGCTCTCGCGCTCGACGATGGCGAGCAACTGCCCGATGGTGGCGGCCTCCTGGTCCCGGGCCCGCGCGATGTGCTGCCCGGTGTCGAGGTACCACTGCACGTCGTCGGCCGTCCCGCTCAGGGCGCGGTTGGCGTACTTCTTGAGCTCCGGGCCCGCTGTGGCGAGGCTGCGGGCGATCTCGACCCGCGCGTCCTCCAGCCGGGCCTTGAACTGGCCGGTGAGCAGGAACTGCTCCATCGCCGCGTCCGTGCCGGCGTTCAGCGCGGTGTTTCCCTCCCGCTTGATGCTCTTGCCGCCGTTGGCCATGACGCTGAGGGTGGCGACCCGCATGTCCTCGGTCACCGATGCGCGGAAACCGTCCTTGACGTACGCGGATATCGCGTCGTCGCCGCCGTTCAGGGCGGAGGTCACGTCCCTTCGGATGCTCTTGCCCCCGTATCCGAGGTAGGTGACCGCGGCCACCCGGTTGTCGATCCGCGTCGCCCTCGGCAATTGCTCGGCGAGGAAGGCCGTGATCTCCTGATCGGTGCCGCCGAGAGCGTAGGCGGCCGCCTCCCTGACCGAACGGCCGCCCAGAATCCACGCCTTGACGACCTTGGCCCGGTCCGTATCCGGAAGCGCCGGCGCGTCGCCGTCCGGGGCGGCGGCGCGGGGCGCCGCACGGACCGGAGTCGTCCATAACAGCGGGGTCGAGACAGCTGCCATGCCCGCTGCCAAGGCGGTCGCGAAGCGGCGCCGGCTCCAAAAAGTTTCCTGCACGGAATAACCTCTCTGATCAGCGATTTCCCCAGGCCGGGAAGGAAACCCGCCCGGGTTTTCCGACTGGCGGAGATGATCCGACCATATGCAGCACGCGCGCGCCCTGAACACAGCTGGCCGGAACCCAACCGACGATAAAGTGGAAAGATGTCCGGATCTCGACCACGGATTTTCGAAAAATCGCCACAACCATTCAATCGAGTGGCGCAAGTCACACCTACGGTGAGGGAGGATGTGCCAGTCTGGGGATCTTTATCCCGTTGGCTGGAAGGTGTTCGTCCTGGTTTCTTGTAGAGGATCGTCGACTGCCGGAAGGAGGCGTGGAATTTCACGTGTGCGCGCCTTTGGTCATTGCTTTTCCCTCGCGGCCCGCGGTCGCGCGGTCGCGAACGACCTGAGTCGACATGGGGGGCGAACGTGAAGGCATGCAATACGGCCCTGCGGACCGTCGGCGCGACGCTGGGCGCCGGAGCTCCGGTCCGGGTCGCGCGATCGGGGACGGCTCCTGCCTGAACGCCGACAAGATCCTTGCCGAGGGGAAGATCGAGCCGAAGAGCGGGAACGGCCGCATGGTCCTCGCTGAATGCGCGGGCGCCCCGGAACTCGTGGAGGCCTTCTCCCGCGCGAATTGGAAGGTCTAGTTCCGGGTCGCCGGGGACGAGGGATGCCCCGGTCTGGAGATTCCGGCCGTTTTCGATGGTCAAGGAAAATGATCACGCGGCGCAGGTCGAGATCTCGGCCGGTGCCGAGCGGAAGACCTTCACCGTCGGAAAGAACACCGGGACGGCCGCCGGGGAGGCCGCGGACGACCAGGGATGCGATTCCATGCTCCTGGAGATCAGGCCGTCGAAGTGGCGGGCGCCCGGAAATCGCCGCCTTTCCGGCTCCGAAGGAAGATCGTGCCTGGAATTCGTCCCCGCCCCGCACGATCGACCACACCTCTCGTCGCGGTCGCCACCATCACGGCCGGGTCTGCGGCCGGGTCTACGGCCGCGACCGCGGTCAACGCGTCTTTCCGGTGAACAGGTCGAAGGGCTCATGGATCCAGCGCGGTGCAGTCGTCTCTCGCTGGCGTGGCTTCACGTGAAGGCCGCACAGTGGAGAGGCGGGGCCGCTGCCCGGCCCGCCGTCCGGGCGGACCGGACCCGCCAGGTCGGCTGCACGGTCGCAACGCGAGGGCGGGGGGTGATCGCGAGGCGATTGCATAAAAGTGCAGGCCTACGTATAGTCATGCCATCGAGGAGGAGGTCCGATGGTGGTACGTGTAGCGGTGGCCGGAGCGAGCGGGTACGCGGGCGGTGAGGTCCTGCGCCTGCTGCTCTCGCACCCCGAGGTCGAGATCGGCACGCTGACCGGCCACTCCAACGCCGGACAGCTCCTCGGCGGCCTGCAGCCCCACCTCGTCCCCCTCGCCGGGCGGACCCTGGAGGCCACCACGCCGGAGGCCCTCGCGGGCCACGATGTCGTGTTCCTCGCCCTGCCCCACGGGCAGTCCGCGGCCGTCGCCGCCCAGCTGGGCGACGACGTGCTCGTCATCGACATGGGCGCCGACCACCGGCTCAAGGACTCCGCCGACTGGGACCGCTTCTACGGCGCCCCGCACGCCGGGACCTGGCCGTACGGCCTGCCCGAGCTGCCCGGGCACCGCACCGCGCTGGCCGGCGCCAAGCGGATCGCCGTCCCCGGCTGCTTCCCCACCGCCGTCTCGCTCGCGCTCTACCCCGCCTACGCGGCGGGGCTCGCGGAGCCCGAGGCCGTGATCGTCGCCGCCACCGGCACCTCCGGCGCCGGCAAGGCCCTCAAGCCGCACCTGCTCGGCTCCGAGGTGATGGGCACCGTGACCCCGTACGGGGTCGGCGGCATCCACCGGCACACCCCGGAGATGGTGCAGAACCTCTCGCCGTTCGCCGGGGAGCGGGTGTCCGTCTCCTTCACCGCGAACCTCGTCCCCATGCCGCGCGGCATCCTCGCCACCTGCTCGGCGAAGGCCCTCCCCGGCACCACCGCGGAGTCCCTGCGCGCGGCGTACGAGAAGGCGTACGCGGACGAGGTCTTCGTCCGGCTGCTCCCCGAGGGCGTGTGGCCGACCACCAAGTCCGTGTACGGATCCAACGCCGTCCACCTCCAGGTCGCCCACGACGAGTCCGCCGGCCGGATCATCGCGATCAGCGCCATCGACAACCTGACCAAGGGCACCGCCGGCGGCGCGGTGCAGAGCATGAACATCGCGCTCGGGCTCCCCGAGACGCTGGGTCTTTCCACGATTGGAGTCGCGCCGTGAGCGTTACGGCTGCACAGGGGTTCACGGCGGCGGGCATCGCCGCCGGGATCAAGGCGAACGGCAATCCCGACCTGGCCCTCGTGGTCAACGACGGGCCGCGTCTGGCCGCCGCGGGCGTGTTCACCTCCAACCGGGTCAAGGCCGCGCCCGTCCTGTGGTCCGAGCAGGTCCTGCGCGGCGGTGCCGTCAGCGCCGTCGTCCTGAACTCCGGCGGCGCCAACGCCTGCACCGGCCCCCGGGGCTTCCAGGACACCCACGCGACCGCCGAGAAGGTGGCCACCGCCCTGGGCGGCGGGCACAACGCCGGGGAGATCGCCGTCGCGTCCACCGGCCTGATCGGCGTCCTGCTCCCCATGGACAAGCTGCTGCCGGGCATCGACACCGCCGCGGCCGCCCTCACCGCCGACGGCGGCGAGGCCGCGGCCATCGCCATCAAGACCACCGACACCGTGCACAAGACGGCCACCGTCACGCAGGGCGGCTGGACCGTCGGCGGCATGGCCAAGGGTGCCGGCATGCTCGCCCCGGGCCTGGCCACCATGCTCGTCGTCCTCACCACCGACGCCGACCTGGACAGCGCCACCCTCGACCGGGCGCTGCGCGCCGCCACCCGGACCACCTTCGACCGGGTCGACTCCGACGGGTGCATGTCCACCAACGACACCGTGCTGCTGCTGGCCTCCGGGGCCTCGGGCGAGGTCCCGGCGTACGAGGAGTTCGCCGAGGCCGTACGGACCGTCTGCGACGACCTCGCGCGCCAGCTCATCGGCGACGCCGAGGGCGCCAGCAAGGACATCCGCATCGAGGTCATCGGCGCGCTCACCGAGGACGACGCCGTCGAGGTCGGGCGCTCCATCGCCCGCAACAACCTCCTCAAGTGCGCCATCCACGGGGAGGACCCCAACTGGGGCCGGGTGCTCGCCGCCATCGGCACCACCAAGGCCTCCTTCGACCCCGACCGGCTGAACGTCGCCATCAACGACGTGTGGGTCTGCAAGAACGGCTCCGTGGGCGAGGACCGCGACCTGGTCTCCATGAAGGACCGGGAGGTCCGCATCACCGCCGACCTGGCCAACGGCGGCGAGTCCGCCGTGATCTGGGGCAACGACCTGACCGCCGAGTACGTCCACGAGAACAGCGCGTACAGCTCATGAGCACGGCGAGGAGGCACACCGCGCTGCCCAAGGCCGAGATCCTCATCGAGGCCCTGCCGTGGCTCACCCGGCACAACGGCAAGATCGTCGTCATCAAGTTCGGCGGCAACGCCATGATCGACGAGGACCTGAAGGCCGCCTTCGCCCAGGACGTGGTCTTCCTGCGCCAGGCCGGCCTCAAGCCGGTCGTCGTCCACGGCGGCGGCCCGCAGATCAACGCCCAGCTGGACAAGCAGGGCCTGGTCAGCGAGTTCAAGGCCGGTCTGCGGGTCACCACCCCCGAGGCCATGGACGTCGTCCGGATGGTCCTGGCCGGCCAGGTCCAGCGCGAGCTCGTCGGGCTGCTCAACCAGCACGGGCCGCTCGCCGTCGGCATGACCGGCGAGGACGCGCACACCATCACCGCGACCAAGCACAGCCCCGAGATCGAGGGCGAGCTCGTGGACATCGGCCGGGTCGGCGAGATCACCGCCATCGACACCGGCGCGATCGAGGCGCTGCTGGCGGACGGCCGGATCCCGGTCATCTCCTCCATCGCGCGCAGCGCCGACGACCACCACGTGTACAACGTCAACGCCGACACGGCCGCCGCGGCGCTCGCCGCCGCGCTGGGCGCCGAGACGCTGATGGTCCTCACCGATGTGGAGGGCCTCTACGCGGACTGGCCCAACAGCGACGAGGTCATCAGCCGGCTCACCGTCAGCGAGCTGGAGAAACTGCTGCCGGAGCTGTCCAGCGGCATGGTCCCCAAGATGGAGGGCTGCCTGCACGCGGTGCGCGGCGGGGTCGGCACGGCCCGCGTGATCGACGGACGGGTCCAGCACTCGATCCTGCTGGAGATCTTCACCGACGAGGGCATCGGCACCATGGTCGTGCCCGACGCCCAGGGAGGGGCACGGACATGACGGGCAACCAGGACTACGCCACCCGCTGGCAGCATGCGCTGACCAACAACTACGGCACCCCGCCGCTGGCCCTCGTACGGGGCGAGGGCGCCCAGGTCTGGGACGCGGACGGCAAGCAGTACACCGACTACGTCGGCGGGATCGCGGTCAACGCCCTCGGCCACGCCCACCCGGCGATCGTCGAGGCCGTCACCGCCCAGATCTCCACCCTCGGCCACGTCTCCAACCTCTACGCCTCCGAGCCCGTCATCGCGCTCGGAGAGCGGCTGCTCCAGCTCTTCGGCCGCGAGGGCCGGGTTTTCTTCTGCAACTCCGGGGCCGAGGCGGTCGAGGCGGCCTTCAAGATCGGCCGGCTGACCGGGCGGACCCACATGGTCGCCACCGACGGCGGCTTCCACGGCCGGACCATGGGGGCCCTCGCGCTCACCGGCCAGCCGAAGAAGCAGGCCCCCTTCCTGCCCCTGCCGGGCGAGGTCACCCACGTCCCGTACGGCGACGCGGAGGCCCTGCGGGCCGCCGTCACCGAGGAGACGGCGATCGTCGTCATCGAGCCGGTCCAGGGCGAGAACGGGGTCGTCGTCCCGCCCGCCGGGTACCTCACCGCCGCCCGCGAGATCACCCGCGCGACCGGCACCCTGCTGGTCCTCGACGAGGTGCAGACCGGCATCGGCCGCTGCGGCCAGTGGTTCGAGCACCAGGCCCACGAGGGCGTCGAACCCGACCTCGTCACGCTCGCGAAGGGGCTCGGCGGCGGTCTCCCGATCGGCGCGGTGGCCGCTTTCGGCCCGGCGGCCGAGCTGCTCCAGCCCGGCCAGCACGGCACCACCTTCGGCGGCAACCCGGTCGCCTGCGCGGCCGGCCTCGCGGTGATCGACACCATCGCCGCCGACGGCCTGCTCGACCGGGTCAAGGCGCGGGGGGAACGGCTGCGCTCCGGAATTGAATCCTCCGGTCATCCCCTGGTCTCCCACGTCCGCGGGTCCGGCCTTCTGCTGGGTATCGTGCTGACGGAGCCGCTCGCGCCGAAGGCGCAGCTCGCGGCTCAGGAAGCCGGATTCCTGGTCAACGCGCCCGCCCCCGACGTCGTACGGCTGATGCCCCCGTTCGTCATCACCGAGGCCGAGGTCGACGCGTTCGTCCGGGCGCTGCCCGGCATCCTCGACGAAGCGGGACGATCCGGAGAATGAGACGACGATGAGCCAGGCGCAGGAACCCGAGCACGGGGGTGGGCCGTCCGTCCCGCAGACGCGCACCGCCCGCCACCGCCGGATCGTGGACATCCTCAACCGGCAGCCGGTCCGCTCCCAGAGCCAGCTGGCCAAACTGCTCGCCGACGACGGGCTGAGCGTCACCCAGGCGACGCTCTCCCGCGACCTCGACGAGCTGGGCGCGGTCAAGATCCGCAACACCGGGGGCGAGCTGATCTACGCGGTCCCCAGCGAGGGCGGCTTCCGCACCCCGCAGGCCCCGCTCGGCGAGTCCGCGAAGGAGGAGCGCATGCGGCGCCTCTCCGGCGAACTGCTGATCTCGGCGGAGGCCTCCGCGAACCTCGTGGTCCTGCGCACCCCGCCGGGCGCGGCCCAGTTCCTCGCCTCGGCGATCGACCAGGCCGAACTCCAGGCCATCCTCGGCACCATCGCGGGCGACGACACCCTGATGCTGATCAGCCGCGACCCGGCGGGCGGCCAGGCCCTGGCCGACCACCTCCTGCGCCTGGCGCAGAAGGAGGGCTAGGCCCAGGCCCGGCCGGGGCGGCTAGTACCGGGTCACGGCGAGGGCGCCGGACCCGGTGCCGATCGCGATGTGGGGGTGGCGGCGGGGGTCCGCCCAGCGCAGCAGGGCGCGCATCTCGCGGGCCGGCACGGAGACGCAGCCGGCGGTGGCGCCCTTGCCGTTCACGTGCAGGAAGATGCCCGCGCCCCGGCCGCGCACGGGCCGGTCGTAGTTGAAGGCGATGACCAGCGCGTGCGCGTACTGCGTCCGGTACGTGATCAGGTGCTCCGCCTCGCCGGGCGCGCAGTCGGCGGGCAGCGGCTCGGCCCAGCGGTTGTAGGCGGCGGAGGCGTTGTCCTGGCACCACCAGGAGCGGTCCGTCACCCGCCGGTAGCGGTACGCCGTTCCGGCCGGGGCGTGCGCGGTGCCGAAGGCGTACGGCAGCTCGAACAGGCCCGTCGGGGTGGTGTCCGTGCCCTGGATCCGGCTCCCGCCCTCGGTCAGGCCGTTCGAGCCGAAGCGGGCGGGCGCGCTGCCCGCCTCGAACCAGTGGCCCGCGCGCCGGTCCCACCAGGTGAGCCGGCCCGTCGTGGATCCTGGCGCGGGCGCGACGGCGGTGATCAGCTGGCTGCCGCCGCCGGTGTCGGCGAGGCGGGCGGGCAGCGGGTCCGGGCCGTACGGGAAGAGCCCGGCGAGGATCAGCGAGCCCGTGAGCAGAGCGGTACGCAACACACGTCAGACGGTAAGGGCCCACCGGGGCCGGGGCGGCGCAGGCAGGCCGACGGGACCCGTTCGGGCGTGTTCCCGTGAGCGGATCAGCGGATCAGCGGACGACGGCCCCGGGGGGAAGCGCGAGCGCTCTGCGGATCCGGTCCAGGACCCAGCCGCTGAACAGGTCCGCGCACCGGTCCAGCAGGCCTGCGACCTCCGGGTCCCGCAGCGGCAGACCCGCCTGCCCGCGCGGGGACATCAGGGTGTTCTGGATCCGCTGCCCGGCGATGCGGCGCAGCGCCGGGTCACGGTCCGTCAGCAGCTCCACGGACGCCCGCAGCCCGGTGACCCCGCCCCGCGCGTGCAGCACCCGGTACGCGGCCCGGCGGGTGTGCGCGGGCCGGCCGGGCGCGATCAGTTCGAGGAGCGGCCCCACGGGCAGCCCCTCGGCCGATCCGCACAGACCCAGGGAGGCCTGACGGGCCACGGCCGGTGACGGGTCGTCGAGCAGCGGGCGCAGCAGGGCCGGATCGGTACCGTCCAGCAGGCGCAGCCCCGCGAGGGCCTCGGCCCGGACCGCGTCCAGCGGGTGGCCCACCAGGGACCGCAGCAGCGGTACGTCCCCCCGCCCGGCGCACTCGGCGAAGCCGGTCACCGCGTACCGGACGACGCGCTCCGGGTCGGCGAGCAGCGCGCGGCAGCGGGCGTACGGGTCGCCCCCGTCCTGGCGGACGAGCCAGCGGGCGCAGGCCCGGACCAGGCCCGACCGGTCGGCGAGGTACCGGTCCGCCTCCGCGGAGCGGCCGGCCCGGCGCAGGCAGGTGACCCCGGC
Source organism: Streptomyces sp. NPDC004667 (assembly GCF_040609475.1). NCBI lineage: Bacteria > Bacillati > Actinomycetota > Actinomycetes > Kitasatosporales > Streptomycetaceae > Streptomyces > Streptomyces sp. NPDC004667. The sequence goes on from NZ_JBEXKC010000022.1 coordinate 91,346, forward strand.
GGCCCGCACCATCGGGATCCGGGCGCCGAGCAGGGCGTCCACCGCCCCGCCGTCGGGGCCCCCGGCCGCCATGGCCGCGAGGGCGGCGTCCGCCCAGAGCCGGGCGGTCGCGGGATCCGTCTCGGCGGCGGCCCGCCGCGCCGCGTCCCGCGGGTCCGGCTCCGCGCGGCGCAGGCTGAGCCGGGCGGCGAACCGGCGGGTGAGCGGGTCCGCGTCCCCGCACAGGCCGGGAAGTACGGACGGCTCCGCGTGCAGCGCGGCCTCGAAGCGCTCCAGCGCCCACGCGCCCTGCCCGCGGCGGCCCAGCCGCAGTACGAGGGGCGTCAGCGCGCGCAGCGTGCCCGGAGGATCGGCGGCCAGTGCCTGCTCCAGCAGCTCCCGGGCCCGTACCCGTACGGCCGGGACCCAGTCGGCGGTCCGGACGGCGATCAGCGGCAGCGGTGCGTCGGCCGCCCTGAGGGCGGCCTGCCGGATCCAGCCGTCGGGGTGGCAGAGGCGGACCCCGATCCGGGCGTCGCCGGGCGCGTCCCGGGGGTGGCGGTGCAGGAGGCGCACGGTCCGGTCGAACTCCGTCCAGTCCCCGGGCCGGGCGAAGGCGAGCTCCGCCGTTGACCCGGTGCCCTTCCCGTTGACCAGTGCTTCGGCGGCGGCCCGCCCGGGGCGCGTCCCCGGCCCCGCACCCGGCTGTGTCCCGGTGACCGTTCCCGTACTCATTCGCGGACCCCTCCCTCGCGGTGTCGGCCCTGATCGTAGGCCTGGGCCGGATGGGCCGCCTTCGAATATTCCCGCAGCTCGGACGCCCTCGGCGCCGGGTGGCCGGGCTCGTGATTGACGAAACATACGGAGTAATGCATAGTTATGCCAATCAGTGACCGCATCGTGCCGGAGATCGCCGCCCGGCGCGACCAGGCCTGAGCCCGGTCGTTCACACAGGCGGCGCCACGCGCCGCCGGGACGGCCTCCCCGTGACCTCCGCGGCGGGGAGGCCCTCGTACATCCACCCCATGAGGAGCAGCAGTGAGCAGCAACAACGGTGACGTCCGGCTCTGGGGCGGCCGGTTCGCCGACGGGCCCTCCGAGGCCCTCGCGAAGCTGTCCGCCTCGGTCCACTTCGACTGGCGCCTGGCGCCCTACGACATCGCCGGCTCGCGCGCCCACGCCCGCGTGCTCGCCAAGGCGGGTCTGCTCACGGCCGAGGAACTCGACCGCATGATCGACGGGCTGGACCGGCTGGAGGCCGACGTGGCCGACGGCTCCTTCGTCGGCACCATCGCCGACGAGGACGTCCACACGGCCCTGGAACGGGGTCTGCTGGAGCGGCTCGGCGCCGAACTCGGAGGCAAGCTGCGGGCCGGCCGCTCGCGCAACGACCAGGTGGCCACCCTCTTCCGGATGTACCTGCGCGACCACGCGCGGACCATCGGCGGCCTGATCGCCGACCTCCAGGACGCCCTGGTCGGCCTGGCCGAGGCGCACGCGGACGTGGCGATGCCGGGCCGGACCCACCTCCAGCACGCGCAGCCGGTGCTGTTCGCGCACCACGTACTGGCCCACGTGCAGTCCCTGTCCCGGGACGCCGAGCGGCTGCGGCAGTGGGACACCCGGACCGCGGTCTCCCCGTACGGCTCGGGCGCCCTGGCCGGCTCCTCCCTCGGCCTGGACCCGGAGCAGGTGGCCGCGGACCTGGGCTTCGAGCGGGGTTCGGTCGGCAACTCGATCGACGGGACGGCCTCCCGCGACTTCGTCGCCGAGTTCGCCTTCGTCACCGCGATGATCGGGATCAACCTGTCCCGGATCGCGGAGGAGATCATCCTGTGGAACACGAAGGAGTTCTCCTTCGTCACCCTCCACGACGCCTTCTCCACCGGCTCGTCGATCATGCCGCAGAAGAAGAACCCGGACATCGCGGAGCTGGCGCGCGGCAAGTCGGGCCGCCTCATCGGCAACCTGACCGGCCTGCTCGCCACGCTCAAGGCCCTGCCGCTCGCCTACAACCGGGACCTCCAGGAGGACAAGGAGCCCGTCTTCGACTCCTGCGACACCCTCGAGGTGCTGCTGCCGGCCTTCACCGGGATGATGGCGACGCTCACCGTCAACCGGGAGCGGATGGAGGAGCTGGCGCCGGCGGGCTTCTCCCTCGCCACCGACATCGCGGAGTGGCTGGTCAAGCAGGGCGTGCCCTTCCGGGTGGCGCACGAGGTGGCCGGCGAGTGCGTCAAGGTCTGCGAGGCCGAGGGCATCGAGCTCGACGAGCTCACCGACGACCAGTTCGTGAAGATCTCGGAGCACCTGACTCCCGAGGTCCGCACCGTCCTCAACGTCAAGGGCGCCCTGGCCTCCCGCAACGGCCGCGGCGGCACCGCCCCGTCCGCGGTCGCGGTCCAGCTCACCGAGCTCAAGGCCGACCTGGTCATCCAGCACGCCTGGGCGATCCACAAGCAGTAGTCCCGGCCGTGCCCGCGGGGGCGGGGGAGCCGGCCGGTTCCCCCGCCCCCGCGGTGTCGCGGGGATCAGCAGACGACGTTGACCGAGAACGGCCGGTCGCTGTCGACGGCGGCGGTGCCGCCCGAGGACGGCGTGGCCGTGCGGATGAAGAGGGTGTTCCCGTTCACCTGGCCGACCAGGATGGACGAGCTGCCCGGCCCGGGGTCGTTCCCGCCGTTGGTGTTGATGGTGCCCAGCAGGGCGCACCCGTTGAGGCTGCCGGACGTGGTGATGTTGTAGCGGCCGATGCCGAACTTGTTGATCCCGGTGATGCCCTGCCCGCCCAGGACCTGCCCGTTCGCGGCGACCCTGGCCCAGGCGGTGGTGACCGCCGCGGCCTGCGCGGACCGGCGCGGTTCGGCCGACGCCGAGGACACGGCGACCGCGCCGCCGATGGTGAGGGCCGTCACCGCGGCCCCGAGGGCCAGCTTCCTGGATCCGTTCATGGTTCTCTCCCTGCCGAAGAAATGGATCGGTGCGGGTGGCCCACCCCGGGTGAGGGCTCACCGGGGAGGACTCTCCACCCTCTCCGGCCGGCGGCAGAAGGCCTCACGGCGACAGTCACTCCAAATGATCAAGCCCGCCCCGCGTGCGTACGCTCGCTCGACGGGCTAGACGTGCCGGGTGCCCGTTGACGGGCCGCATGGTCGCACTCGGTCACGGGTAGGGGCGGTCGAATCACCGTCGGTTGCCGTCGCTCGCCGTCGGGCGCCGTCGGGCGCGGGCGGGGCCCAGTCCGCCAGCAGCTCGAAGTCGCTGCCGACCAGGCCGATCCGCGGGTCGATGCGGAGCAGCAGGGCTCGTGCCGGGTGGCGCTGGTCGACGTACTCGTGGTCCAGGGCCGTGATGTCGTCGTCGATCCAGGCGAAGGGGCGCGCGCCCGCGTACTCCAGGAGGTACTGGGTCTTCCAGAAGGTCCCGCGCGGCGCCCGGCCGTGCATCACCGGCCAGTCGACGAAGGGCAGCCGGGGCAGTCCCAGGTGCGGGCCTATCCAGTCGTTCGCCTCGTCCTTCCAGGTCGTGGCCCAGACGAGCTCGTAGCGGTCCGCGAGTGCGAGCAGCCGCGCTCCGTGGGCCGGATTCAGCCATACCCGCAGCGGCTTCGCGCTCTCCGCCTCCCGCCAGCCCGTCGGTCGCATCCGGTGGGTGGCGTACCCCTCCGGGCGGCGCTGGGCCTTGGCGGCGTAGGGGTTCAGGGGGCCGTCGACGTCGATCAGCAGCAGGGGCTTCATGTCCTCAGCCTTCCTCTCCGGCTGCCGGATCGGCAGCCCGTTTTCCGATTCAATGAGACACTGACGTCTCATTAGGGGTATGCTTGTCTCATGCCCATGGATCGTGACCAGGTGCTCCGCGACGCGGCCGCCCTGCTTTCCCGCAAGTCGACCGCCACGATGGACGAGGTCGCCCGCGCCGCCGGAATCGGCCGCGCGACCCTGCACCGGCACTTCGCCGGGCGCGACGCCCTCGTGCGGGCCCTGGAGGAACTCGGCATCCGCGAGTTCGAGGTGGCCTTCGACAACGCCCGCCTCGACGAGGGCACGGCGGTGGAGGCGCTCAAGCGGCTCGTCGCCCAGGCGGAGCCGAACGCCGAACTGCTGGCCTTCCTCGTCACCGAGAACCAGCTCTTCGAGGGCGACCAGGTCAACCAGGGCTGGGCCCGCCTCGACGCCCGGGTCGGCGCGCTCTTCCGGCGCGGCCAGCAGGAGGGCGACATCCGGATCGACCTGAGTCCCGCCTGGCTCACCGAGGCCCTCTACGGCCTCATCGGCACCTGCGCCTGGGCCGTGATGGACGGCCGGGTCGCCGCCAAGGACTTCCAGTACATGATCACCGAGCTGCTGCTCGGTGGCGCACGACGGAGCGTGGAGCAATGAGCCGTACCGAACAGCTGAACCGGCAGACGGAGGTGGAGGGGCAGAGCCGCGGGCGGTGGCTGGCACTCTCCGTGCTCGTCCTGGCCGTGCTGCTGGTCGCGGTGGACGCCACCGTACTCGGTCTCGCCACCCCCTCCCTCAGCGAGGACCTCAAGCCGTCCGGCACCCAGCTGCTGTGGATCGGCGACATCTACTCCTTCGTCATCGCCGGTCTGCTCGTCTCCATGGGCTCCCTCGGCGACCGCATAGGCCGCAAGAAGCTGCTGCTCGCCGGCGCCACGGCCTTCGGCGCCGTCTCCGTCCTCAACGCGTACGCGAGCAGCCCCGAGATGATGATCGTGGCCCGCGCCCTGCTCGGCGTGGCCGGCGCGACCCTGATGCCGTCCACCCTCGCGCTGATCCGCAACATCTTCCAGGACCCCCGCGAGCGCAGCCTCGCCATCGGCATCTGGGGCGCCACCGCCTCGGCCGGCGCGGCCGTCGGGCCGGTCGTCGGCGGAGTCCTGCTCCAGCACTTCTGGTGGGGCTCGGTGTTCCTCATCAACCTCCCCGTGATGATCGCCCTGGTCCTCGTCGGCATCAAGCTGCTGCCCGAGTCCAAGAACCCGGTCGCCGGCCCCTGGGACCTGGTCAGCGTCGCCCTGTCCCTCATCGGCGTCATCGGCGTGGTCTACGCCGTCAAGGACGTCGCCACCCACGGCCTGACCTGGGGCGTCTGGGCCGCCGCCGTCATCGGCGGAGCCTGCCTGTACGCGTTCGTGCGGCGCCAGTTCAGCCTGCCGTCGCCGCTGCTCGACATGCGGCTCTTCCGGCACCGCGGCTTCTCCGGCGCGGTCCTCGCCGACCTGCTCACCGTGTTCGGGCTCTCCGGACTGGTCTTCTTCCTCTCCCAGTTCCTCCAGCTCGTGCAGGGCCGCGACCCGCTGGAGGCCGGACTGGCCGAACTGCCCGCCGCCATCGGCGCGGTGGCCACCGGCCTGGTCGCGGGCCGCTACGCCCGCCGGTACTCCGTACGCGTCATCGTCACCGGCGGCCTCGCCGCGATAGGCCTGGCCCTGGGCGCCCTCACGGTGCTCCACAAGGAGACCGGCTACCCGCTGCTCGGCGCGGCCCTGCTCGTCGTCGGCCTCGGTGCGGGCTTCTCCTTCACCGTCACCGCCGACGTGATCCTCTCCAGCGTCCCCAAGGAGCAGGCCGGTTCCGCCTCGGCCGTCTCCGAGACCGCGTACGAACTCGGCGCCGCCCTCGGCATCGCCCTGCTCGGCTCCGTGGTGACCGGCGTCTACCAGTCCTTCACCGCCCCCGCCTCCGTGCCCGCCCCGCTGGCCGGCGCGGCGCACGAATCCCTCGGCGGGGCCGTGGAGGCCGCCAAGGCCCTCGACCCGCAGACGGGCGCGCAGATGGTCGACGCCGCCCAGGACGCCTTCGTGGACGGGCTGCGGCTCGCCTCGGGCGTCGGCGCGGCCGTCCTGCTCGCCACCGCCGCTGCCGCCTGGTTCCTGCTCAGGGGCCAGGAGCTGCAGGACGGCGTCGAGCACTGACGTTCCGCCAGGGGGTGTGTTTCCGGCCGTGGTTGACATGACATCGACGGCCGGGACACCATCCCCGCGATGGAGATCACCGATCTGACCCCGGCCGAACGCCGCGTGTGGGAAGCCTTCCCGCGCGGCGACGGCGTCGACTTCCGGGAACACCCCGAGGACAGCTCCGTGGACGGGGCCGGATGGGGCCCGGAGCGCACCGTCCGGGCCGAGGTGCTGCGGGCCCTGCTGCTCGGCGCGTGCCCCACCGAGGAGGGCCGGGTCGCCGGACTGAAGATCAAGGGCGCGCGGATCGTCGGCAGTCTCGACCTCAGGTACGCGGTCGTCGACCACCCCATCCGGCTGCGCGACTGCTGGTTCGAACGCAAACCCCTGCTGTACGGGGCCCAGCTGAAGGCGCTCGTCCTGGGCTACTCCACCCTCCCCGGCCTCACCGCCGCCACCGTCCGCGTCGACGTGGTCCTGCGGCTCTCCTGCTGCCGGATCACCGGCCCCGTACGGCTCCAGGGCGCCAAACTCTCCGCCCTCTTCCTCCAGGGGGCCGTGATCGGGCCGACGGCGGGCGACGAGGCGGACGAGCCCCCGCTCCAGCTCAACCACGTCGAGGTCGGCACCGACATCATCGCGAACGACCTGACCGTCCACGGCCAGCTGCGCCTCAACGGCGCCACCGTCGGGGGCCAGGTCAGCATGGACCGGGCCCGCCTGCTCGCCCCCGGCGGGATCGCGCTGCACGCCGAGACGCTGACCGTCGGGACGGACCTTCGGGCCCAGCGCATGGAGGCCCACGGCATGGTCAACCTCACCGGCTCCCGTATACCGGGCCAGCTCAACTTCGCGTACGCCGTCTTCGTCAACCCCGACGGCGTCGCCCTGCGCGCCTCCAGCTGCGCCATCGGCGAGATGTGGCTGCGCAACTGCCCGCCCGTCGAGGGGATGGTCAACCTGCGCCGCTCCCAGTTCGACATGCTGCACGTGCCGAGCGCCACCTGGCCGGAGAAGATCCGCATCGACGGCCTCAGCTACCGCACCCTCGCCCCCCACCTGCCCGCCGAGGAACGGCTGCCCGCGCTGGAACGGGAGGAGTCGGGCTACCTCCCGTACGCCTACGAACAGCTCGCCGCGGCCTACCGCACGGCGGGGGACGAGGCGGCCGCCCGGACCGTCCAGCTCGCCAAGCTGCGGCGCCACCGCCGCACCCTGCCCCCGCACGGGAGGCTGTGGGGACAACTCCAGGACATCACCGTCGGCTACGGCTTCCGGCCGCTGCGCGCGGCGGGCTGGCTGCTGGCACTGCTGCTCGTGGGCTCGATCGCCTACGCCCTGCACGCGCCCCGGCCGCTGAAGGCGGGGGAGGCGCCGGACTTCAACGCCGTGTTCTACACGATCGACCTGATGCTGCCGATCATCGGCTTCGGCCAGGAGTCCGCCTACGCGCCGGCCGGCTGGTACCAGTGGCTGTCGTACCTGCTGATCGTGACCGGCTGGGTCCTCGCCACCACCACGGCGGCGGGCGTCAGCCGGTCACTCCAACGGCAGTAGGGGCGCTACGCGGCCTTCGCCTTGGTGGCGTACATGTCCACGTACTCCTGGCCCGACAGGCGCATGACCTCCGCCATCACCGAGTCGGTGACGGCGCGCAGGACGTAGCGGTCGCGGTCCATGCCCTCGTAGCGGGAGAACTCCATCGGCTCGCCGAAGCGGACGGTGACCCGGCCCGGCCGCGGCATGCCGGCGCCGCCCGGCTGGAGCTTGTCGGTGCCGATCATCGCGAAGGGGACCACGGGGGCGCCCGTCATCAGCGTGAGGCGGGCGATGCCGGTGCGGCCCCGGTACAGACGGCCGTCGGGGGAGCGGGTGCCCTCGGGGTAGATGCCGAAGATCTTGCCCTCCTCCAGGATCCTGCGGCCCGTCATCAGCGCGGCGACTCCGCCGTTCGCGCCGTCGCGGTCCACGGGGATCATGCCGGCGCCGGTGAAGAACCAGGCCATCAGGCGGCCCTTGAGGCCCTTGCCCGTCACGTACTCGTCCTTGCCGATGAAGTGGACCGTGCGGTCGCACACCAGCGGCAGGATCATCGAGTCGATGAAGGTGAGGTGATTGCCCGCCAGGATCACCGGACCGGTGCCCGGAATGTTCTCGATGCCCTCCACCCTGGTGCGGATGATCAGGCGCATGACCGGTCCGACAGTGGCTTTGATGAGCGCGGTACGGAACAACGTGAGCCCTCCGGCATCGAAAAGCGGCTTTCGCACCACACGGCGGTAGTGCAGGTGAGGACGATACTCTCGGCTCACGGCTGATCGCACATCGGGTTCACGTGGTAGATACATCGTGTTGACGCACGTTTCCGTCGTGTTCCCGCCACGCCCACCCTCCCGCCATCCCTCCTTGCCTACGATCGGCACGCCGATTGCGGGCCGCACACCCCCCGGAGATCCCGGGGGCCGCGGGCCCGCTTCACGATGAGGAGAAGCACTCATGACGCAGGGTGGGGCAGCACGGCGCACGGTCCTGGGAGCGGCGGTCCTGGCGGCCGGAACCGGAATCACCGGACTGGCGGCGGGCACCGCCTCCGCCGACACCACCGACGGCGGACACGACGAGGGCGGCTACCGGGACCTCCCCGTCCCGACGGTCATCGGCCACCGGGGCTCCAGCGGATACCGGCCCGAGCACACCCTCGGCTCCTACCAGCTCGCCCTCGACCTGGGGGCAGACGTCATCGAACAGGACCTCGTCCCCACCAAGGACGGCCACCTGGTGTGCCGTCACGAGAACGAGATCGGCGGCACCACCGACGTCGGCGACCACCCCGAGTTCGCCGCCCGGCGCACCACCAAGACCGTCGACGGGGTCTCCGTCACGGGCTGGTTCACCGAGGACTTCACCCTCGCCGAGCTGAAGACCCTGCGCGCCAAGGAGCGCATCCCCGCCGTCCGCCAGCGCAACACCCTCTACGACGGCCGCTGGGCCGTCCCCACCTTCGAAGAGGTGCTGCGCTGGGCCGCCCGCGAGAGCCGCCGGCGTGACAAGCGGGTCTGGCTCCACGTCGAGACCAAGCACCCCACCTACTTCCGGGGCCTCGGCCTCGGCCTGGAGGAGCCCCTCGCGAAGCTGCTGCGCCGCTACGGCCGCGACGGCCGGGACGCCGCCGTCTTCCTCCAGTCCTTCGAACCCTCCAGCCTCCAGCGGCTCTCCCGCCTGGTGTCCGCGCCGCGCGTGGCGCTGCTCGGCGCGGCGAACACCCGGCCCTGGGACTTCGAGGTGGCCAAGGACCCCCGTACCGTCGCGGACCTGGTCAAGCCCGAGGGACTGCGGTGGATCGCCGGCTTCGCCCAGGGCATCGGCCCGACCCTGGACCTGATCGTGCCGCGCACCGCCGACGGCCGCCTCGGCGAGCCGACCACCCTGGTCAAGGACGCGCACGCGCGGGGCCTGGTGCTGCACCCCTACACCGCGCGCAACGAGAACAGCTTCCTGCCCGCCGAGTTCCGCAAGGGCACCGATCCGGCCGCGTACGGGGACGCCTTCGGCGCCTTCAAGCGGTACTTCGAACTGGGCGTCGACGGCATCTTCACCGACAACCCCGACACCGGTCTCCTCGCGGCGGAGGCCTTCCGGCCCGGACGCGGCGTCAACCGCTAGGCCCGCTTCCCCGTACGGGTGTGCCCCTCCCGGCGGGGAAACCGCCGGGACCCGTCCGCTCGTCCCGCCCGGCATGGACCTGCTGAAGCAACCGCACCTGCCCGAGACCGGGCGGCCGGAGAGCGAACTGCTCCGGGAACTGGGCCCGCTGCTCTCCGCCGAGGCGGCCGCGGAGGCCCCGGCCGCCGGGGTGGAGGCCGCGGACCTGGAACAAGCCGTCTGGGTCAGGCTGCTGGAACGCGGCCCGTGCGCCCCCGACCCGGGCGGCCGTGCCCGCTGGCTGCGGCGGGCGGTGCGCGCGGAGGCGCGGCTCGCCCGCAGGCGGGCCCGGCGCGAGGTCCCCTACGGCGCCGCGCCCACGCCCGCCGTCGCGGCCGGCGAGCCCGAGGACGCCCTGCTGCACGGGGAGGAGAACCGGGCCCTCCGATCGGCGGTCGCCCGATTGCCCGGACGCTGTCCCCAGCTCATAGGCGCACTTCTCTCGCCCAGAGACCTCACTTACCGTGAAATCGCAGGAGAGTTGGGTATCTCACAAGGAAGTTTAGGACCCGTCCGTTCCCGTTGCCTGGGATGTCTGCGCAGAATGCTCGCTGCAGAGGTTGCGGCTCCTGGCCCTTGGGGAAAGGAGCGGTAGACCGGAGAGCTACCAGGTGAGCGGGAGGCATGCGCACATGGGCATGAGCGTGACCATTTCGGCGGCGGCCGCCGAAGACGCCGAGCAGATTTTCAAGCTGCAGTATCTGGCGTTCCAGCGGGAGGCCGAGCTGTACGGCAACTACCTCATCCAGCCGCTCACCCAGTCCCTGGACTCCCTGAAGGCGGAGCTCGCCTCGGACACCGTGCTGGTGGCCCGGCTGGGCGACGAGGTGGTGGGCACGGTGCGCGGCAGCATCGGCGAGGACGGCACCGCGAGCATCGCCAAGCTGTGCGTGCACCCGCGCCTGCAGGGCCACGGACTGGGCGCGCGGCTGCTGCGCGGAGTCGAGGAGGCCCTCGCGGGCCACGGCGCCGCGACCCGCTTCCGGCTGCACACGGGCGTCAAGAGCGAGTCGAACCTGCGCCTGTACCGCAAGGCCGGTTACGCGCAGGTCGGCAACCGCACCGCCTCCGACGGCGTGCACCTGGTGATCCTGGAGAAGGAGGCCGCGGAGGCCACCGACTTCGCCGTCAGCGCGTAGGTTCCGGCCGCTGCGCCCGGGCGTCCCGTGCGGCGCCCGGGCCGCGTCGTCGCCGCACCGGGGGTGGCGGCCCGGCCCGGCCGGCCGAGGGCGTCAGCGCTTCGAGCGGAGCCAGATCATCCCGGTCACCGGCAGGATCACGGGGATGAACAGGTAGCCCATCCCGAAGTCCGACCACACGGTGGCGTCGGGGAAGGACTCGGGCCGCACCAGGGTCCAGGTGCCGACGGCCAGCACGCCCGCCAGTTCGGCTGCGCAGCAGACCAGCGCCGCCTTGCGGGCCTTCTCCCCGCCGCGCACCAGCGAGTACGTGATGAACGCGTAGGCCAGCGCCGCGGCCCCGGACAGCGCGTACGCCAGCGGGGCCCGGTCGAACTCGGTGGAGATCTGGTAGGCCGAGCGCGAGACCGCGCCGACCACCATCACCCCGTAGAGCCACACCAGCAGCAGCCCCGGCCCGGAGACCAGCCGCTTGCGCCCGGTGGTCCCGGAGGCCTCCGCCGTCGCGGTATTCGTGTCGTCAGGCACCGGCGGTTCCCCAGATGTCGTAGAGCCGTACTTCGAGGACGGCGAGGACGACCGCGCCCGCGGCCACCGTCACCGAACCCCATTTGGTCCGTTCGCTCAGCGAGAGCATCCCGGCGGCCGGGACCGCCGCGAAGGCGCCCACCAGATAGGCGACGAAGAGCACCGTGCCCTGTGCGGGCTTCTCGCCCCGGGCCAGCTGCACCAGGCCGACCACCAGCTGGGCCAGGACCAGGAGGGTCACCACGGCCATGCCGATGAAATGCCAGTCCTTGGTCGGCTGGTCCCGCCACACGGCGTGACCGCACCAGGCGGCGAGGGCGAGGGCGGCCACACCGATGGCGGCCGTCAGGGCGTCGAGCATGCAGCGAGGGTATTACGGGCCGCCGCACCCGGTGCGCTCGCCCCTCGCCCGGGCCCCGGACCGTGGCCTTGGCCACAGCGCACCCCGCCGCCGGACCCGACGAGGACGTCGCCGTCGGGGACCTCCCGGCCGTGTCCGCGCTGGTCGGGGCCGCCCGAGTGCCGCTTGGGACGGGGGAGCGGAGGTGACCGATGATGTCCGTAATGCGGCCGGAATCCGTCCGGTATGCGGACACTGTGGATCGATGAGTCGCCATGTCTGCTTTACTGGGGCCCATGACCACGACGAGCAACCGCACCCTTGCGACCGAGGCGACGATGACGCCCGGTGCTCGTTGTATGTGTCGAATGCGCGCCTTCTGAGGGCCCCTTCACTGCAGTCTCGCGCCCCGAAGCGAGACCGGCCGAGCCGCTCCGCCGCAGCCGTCACCACCTGACGGGCCGTACGGACCGCTCCTGCCCCGCGCACGCGTCGACGCCATCCCCTTTCCGACGGTTCGACCCGTATCGCGTCCCCAGATGTTTGCCCCGTGCACGGCACCCGCACGCCGTGCACTCGACAGCGACGGAATTCCTGTGATCACCACATCGGGCCTCACGAAGGTCTACCAGTCCCGTGGCCGTGAGGTCACCGCCCTGGACGGCGTCGACCTGCACGTCCGCGAGGGCGAGGTATACGGAGTCATCGGCCAGAGCGGCGCCGGCAAGTCCTCCCTGATCCGCTGCGTGAACCTGCTGGAGCGCCCCACCACCGGCACGGTCACCGTCGACGGCGTCGACCTCACCGCGCTGGCCGGCCGCGGCCGCCGCGCAGGCAAGGAACTGCGCGAGGCCCGCAGCCGCATCGGCATGGTGTTCCAGCACTTCAACCTGCTGTCCTCGCGCACCGTGCAGGCCAACATCGAGCTGCCCCTGGAGATCCTCGGCGTCTCCGGCCGCGAGCGCTCCCGCAAGGCCCTGGAACTCCTCGACCTCGTCGGCCTCGCCGACAAGGCCAAGGCCTACCCCACCCAGCTCTCCGGCGGCCAGAAGCAGCGCGTCGGCATCGCCCGCGCCCTGGCCGGCGACCCCAAGGTGCTGCTCTCCGACGAGGCCACCAGCGCCCTGGACCCCGAGACCACCCGCTCGATCCTCCAGCTGCTGCGCGACCTCAACCGCCAGCTCGGCCTGACCGTCCTGCTCATCACCCACGAGATGGACGTGGTCAAGGCCGTCTGCGACTCCGCCGCGCTGATGAAGCGGGGCCGGATCATCGAATCGGGCACCGTCGCGGAACTGCTCGCCACCCCCGGCTCCGAGCTCGCCGCCGAACTCTTCCCGGTCAGCGGCGCCGCCACCGGCCCCGACCGCACCGTCGTCGACGTCACCTTCCACGGAGAGGCCGCCACCCAGCCGGTCATCTCCCAGCTGTCGCGCACGTACAACATCGACATCTCGATCCTCGGGGCCGCGATGGACACCGTCGCCGGCCGCCAGATCGGCCGGATGCGCATCGAACTGCCCGGCCGCTACGAGGACAACGTCGTGCCCGTCGGCTTCCTGCGCGAGCAGGGCCTCCAGGTGGACGTGGTCGACGCCGACGCCGCGGCCGACGAAATCGACGACGAACTGGCCGCACTGGTCAAGGATGGTGCCAAGTGACCTGGTCCGAGATGCAGCCCCTGCTCACCCAGGGCACCTACGACACCCTGTACATGGTGCTGTGGTCCACCCTGGTGACCGTCCTCGGCGGACTGCCCGTCGGCATCCTCCTCGTCCTGACCGACAAGGGCGGCCTCCTGCAGAACCGGCCGCTCAACAAGGTCCTCGGCGCGATAGTGAACGTGGGCCGCTCGCTGCCCTTCATCATCCTGCTGATCGCCCTGATCCCGGTCACGACCGCCGTCGTCGGCACCTTCATCGGCCCCACCGCGATGATCGTCCCGCTCGCCATCGGCGCCATCCCCTTCTTCGCCCGCCTCGTCGAGACGGCCGTCCGCGAGGTCGACCACGGCCTCATCGAGGCCGTCGAGTCCATGGGCGGCGGCATCCCCACCCTCGTCGGCAAGGTGCTGCTCCCGCAGTCCCTGCCCTCGCTGGTCGCCGCCGTCACCACCACCGTGATCACCCTGGTCGGCTACTCGGCCATGGCCGGCGCGGTCGGCGGCGAGGGACTCGGCTCCAAGGCCATCACGTACGGCTTCCAGCGCTTCGAGACCGGCTTCATGGTCGCCACCGTCGTCGTGCTGATCGCCCTCGTCACGGTGATCCAGCTGATCGGCGACGGAGTGGTCCGCGTCCTCGCCCGCCGCGGCCGGACCGCCTGAACCTTCCCCCACAGAAAAGCCCGCACTTGTCGTGCTTGGGCCACCACCAGCGGGTCCCCACCCGGACCCGTACCGCAAGAAAGGCACTCTTCGTGCGTAAGAACGTCAAGCTCACCGCCATCGCCGCCACCTCCGCCGCGCTCGCCCTCGGCCTCACCGCCTGCGGCAGCTCCTCGGACCCGTCCACGGCCAAGGCCGACGGCGGCAAGGTCGACGAGAGCAAGCCCCTCGTCATCGCGGCGTCCCCGACCCCGCACGCCGACATCCTGAAGTTCGTCAAGGACAACCTCGCCGCCAAGGAAGGCCTCAAGCTGGAGGTGAAGGAGTTCACGGACTACGTCCTGCCCAACACCGCCACCGAGCAGGGCCAGGTCGACGGCAACTACTTCCAGCACAAGCCGTACCTCGACGACTTCAACAAGAAGAACGGCACCCACATCGTGCCCGTCGTCAACGTGCACCTGGAGCCCCTCGGCCTCTACTCCAAGAAGGTCAAGGCCCTCTCCGACATCAAGGCCGGCCAGACCGTCGCCGTCCCCAACGACACCACCAACGAGGGCCGCGCGCTCCAGCTGCTCGCCGCGAACAAGCTGATCACCCTCAAGGACGGCGTCGGCACCAACGCCAAGCTCTCCGACATCACCGACAAGAAGGGCCTGGAGTTCAAGGAGCTGGAGGCCGCCACGGTCCCGCGCGCCCTGAACGACGTGGACGCCGCCGTCATCAACGGCAACTACGCCATCGAGGCCGACCTCTCCCCGGCCAAGGACGCCCTGATCCTGGAGAAGGCCGAGGGCAACCCCTACGCCAACTTCCTCGCGGTCAAGGACGGCAAGCAGACCGACCCGCGCGTCCAGAAGCTCGCCAAGCTCCTGAACTCCGACGAGGTCAAGAAGTTCATCCAGGACAAGTACCAGGGCTCGGTCATCCCCGCCTTCGGTGCCCCGGCCACTTCCTGACGAAAACCGCCTGGTAGACGCCGGATTCCCGGCCCCGCGCCCCCTCCGGGGGACGCGGGGCCGCGGTCTGCCCGCATCCGGGCAGCCCGGCCCTGCACATCACCCGGCCGATGCTGCATGCTGTGGCCTACGACCCGCACGACGGTCCCCCTCGAACGGTCCCGCACCACGGTCGCACCACGGTCTCAGGCATGGAGCTGCGCATGACTACCACCTTCCCGGACGTCACCATCAGCACGGACCGGCTGGTGCTGCGCGCCTTCGAGGAGGACGACGTCACGGCGCTCGCCGAGATGATGAACGACGAGCACGTCACCGCCTGGACCCGGGTACCGCACCCCTACACCCACGCCGACGCCCACGGCTGGGCCACCCGGCGGTCCCACGCGGAACGCACCGACGGCCGCGGCATCGTCCTCGCCGTCACCGAGTTCCTCACCCAGCGCCTCGTCGGCATCGTCCACCTCCAGAACACCGACTGGCGCACCCGCACCACCGAGGTCGGATACGTCACCGCCCCCTGGGCCCGGGGCGAGGGCTACGCCAGCGAGTCCGTCCTCGCCGTCGCCCAGTGGCTCTTCCGCGACCAGGGCTTCGAACGCCTCGAAATCCGCACCGCCGCCGACAACACCGCCTCCCAGCAGGTCGCCCAGAAGATCGGTTGCATCAGCGAAGGCGTCCTGCGCAACGCGTGGATAGTGCGCACCCAGACGGCCGACGGCGGCTGGACCGAGACCCGCACCGACCTCATCGTCTGGAGCCTGGTCCCCGAGGACCTCGACGAGGCCGAGGAGTACGAGGGCTACGACGGCTACAGCGGCTACGACGGCACCCGCGGATACCCGGCCCGGGACTCCGGATACGCCTACGGCCGGCCCGCCGACGCCTCCGGCTACGCCGTCGCCGCCGACTGGAACTGACCCGATGACCAGGTAGTCTCACGATGCGCGATCCCCGACGAAGCTCGCCCGCCCCCACCCCAGGAGACTGACGACGATGGCCGACCGGGTCACGGTGATCGGCTGGGACGGCTCGCCCCTGACCTCGGCCGCCCGGTCCGCGCTCGCCGCCGCCACCCTCGTGGCCGGCGCCGCCCACCACCTCGCGCTCCCCGAGGTCCCGCCCACCGCGGAACGCATCCGCCTCGGCAGCCTCCACCTCGCCGCCCGCCGCATCGCTGGCCACCGCGGCACCGCCGTCGTTCTCGCCGACGGGGACCCCGGATTCTTCGGCGTCGTACGCACCCTGCGCGCCCCGGAACACGGCCTGGAGGTGGAGGTCGTCCCCGCCGTCTCCGCTGTCGCCGCGGCCTTCGCCCGCGCCGGGATGCCCTGGGACGACGCCCAGGTGGTCGTCGCCCACCCCCGCACCCTGCGCCGGGCCGTCAACGTCTGCCGGGCCCACAGCAAGGTCGCCGTCCTCACCTCGCCCGGAGCCGGCCCCGCCGAACTCGCCCTGCTGCTCGACGGAGTGCACCGCACCTTCGTCATCTGCGAGGAACTGGGCACCGACCGCGAGCGCGTCACCGTCCTGACCTCCGACAAGGCCGCCGACCACAGCTGGCGCGACCCGAACGTGGTCATCGTCATCGGAGGCGCGGGCCAGGTCTCCGCCGCCGAGCCCGGCTGGCTGTTCGGCCAGCCCCCCCACCTCACCGCCACCCGCGGCTGGGCCCGGCCCCGGCCCGAAGGGGACGGGTCCCCGGGGGAGGGGCCCGCGGGGGAGGGGGAGTCCGCACAGCTGCGCGCGGCCCAGCTCGCCCGTCTCGGCCCCCGCGCCGGCGACCTGGTCTGGGACATCGGGGCCGGCTCCGGGGCCCTCGCCGTGGACGCCGCCGCCCTCGGCGCGGCCGTCATCGCGGTGGACGCCGACCCCCGCGCCTGCGAACGGGTAACGGCCGCCGCCCGTCGGCGCGGTGTCCAGATCCAGGTCGTGGCCGGCCGCGCGCCGCACGTCCTGGAGAACCTCCCCGAGCCCGACGTCGTCCGCGTCGGCGGGGGCGGCGCCGAGGTCGTCGCGGCCGTCGCCGACCGGCGCCCCGAACGGATCGTCAGCCACGCCTCCACGCGCGACGACGCCGAGGCCATCGGACGCACCCTCGGCGAACACGGGTACGCCGTCGAGTGCGCACTCCTCCAGTCGGTCGGCCTCGACACCCGGACCTGGGCGGAACAGGAGCGTTCCGTGGTGTTCCTGCTGGCAGCCGAGCGCCCCGTGAGCCGCTAGCGCGCAGGCCGGGGTAGGCTGGCCGATCGTCGTGGCGCCCTCAGGACGCGCGACGTGGCGCAGTCCACAGCGGACCGTGCCGGTTTGTGGCCGACACGGCGGCCGACGAGCGCGACAATGCTCAGGAGTTGTTGTGCGGGCGTACGCGAGGCGTCGCACCGCACGGCGACCCCGCACACATCACCGCCCGGCGGTCGTGTGGGCGACCGGGCGATCGAAGAGGCAACACCGATGGGCGAGGGGTACGCATGACTGACACCGGCCAGGTCCCGGGCGAGGGTCACCCGGACAACGGGGGCATGGTGGATCAGCAGGGCATCCCCGCTCCGGTTGCGCCGCTCCCGCCGCTTCCGCCGCAGCCCCCGGCGGGCTACGCCTTCCAGGACCTCGTGGACGACCCCGCCGAGGCGGAGGACGAGGAACTGCTGCTGATGCCGAGCGGCCAGGGCTCCTGGAGCGACCCCCAGGTGGTCCCGCAGGTGCCGGCCTTCCCGGCCGAGTTCCCCGCCGAGCCCGTCTACACCGAGTACCCGCAGGCCCCCGCGGCCGGCTACCCCGAACCCGGCCACCTC
The DNA here is from genome assembly GCF_040609475.1 of Streptomyces sp. NPDC004667. Classification (NCBI taxonomy): domain Bacteria; kingdom Bacillati; phylum Actinomycetota; class Actinomycetes; order Kitasatosporales; family Streptomycetaceae; genus Streptomyces; species Streptomyces sp. NPDC004667. The sequence goes on from NZ_JBEXKC010000022.1 coordinate 109,022, forward strand.
GGCTTCCCGGAGCCGGGCTACCAGGACGCCGGCTACCCGGTGCCGCAGCAGCCCGCGCAGCCCGGCTTCCCCGACCCCTCGTACCCCGTGGGCGCGGGCTTCCCCGACGGCTACGCGGACCCCGCCGCGTACAGCGCGGGCGCGCACGAGACCGGCGGCCGTGACACCGGCTCGCTGGACCTCGGCGGCCTCGTGGCCCCGCAGGCCGCCCAGGTGCCGCCCGCGTCGCCCGTGATCCCGGCACGCCGTCCGCTGCACATGGGCCCGCCCATGCCCGAGGCCGGGGGAGTCGTACGTTCCCTCGCGGACCGGGGTCCCGCCGCCGCTCCGGCGCCCGTGGCGGCCCCGGCCCCCGTGCCCGTCCCCGAGCCGGTCCCCGTGGCGGCGGCGCAGCCCGTCGCCGAGCCGGCGCCGCTGCCCCTGCCGCAGCAGCCCGTCGCCGAGCCCGTGGTGGAGCCGGTGGTGGAGGCGGCTGCGGAGCCCGCCGCCGTCGCCGAGCCGGCCGCCGTACCCGTGGCCGTGGCCGTACCCGACGCCGCCGGTGCGCCGGTGGCGCAGGAGCCGGTCGCCGTCCCGGTGCAGCAGCCCGGTGCGCCGGTCGCGGGTCCCGAGTACCTGGACGCCCCGCAGCCGTCGGCGCAGGCCGCCGAGATCCCGGCGCAGCCCGGGGAGCCGTGGACGGCCGAGCCCGTTCCGGCCGCCGCTCCCGCTCCCGTGCCGGCCGCCGCCCCCGCCGCTGCCGCGCCCGCTCCCGCGGAGCAGCCCGCGGAGCCCGTGGCGCAGCCGGAGGCCGAGCCGTCCGCCGAGGCCGCCGCCCAGGCCCCCGAGCCCGCCGCGGTGCCCGTCGCCGTGCCCGTCGCCGCCGAGGCGGCCGGGGAAGCCGC
>NZ_JBEXKC010000023.1:0-105428 GCF_040609475.1 Streptomyces sp. NPDC004667
CCGGGGCCGGGTGCCGGGGCCGGGTGCCGGGCCGGACGCCGGGGTCTGGCGGCCCGGCATAGCCTGGTGGCGTGTACGAGGAAGCGCCGTCGGCCGCCGTCGCCGGAGCCGTGGTCTGGCGGGCCCGGGGACCCGGCGGGGTCGTGCTGCCCGACGGGTGCATGGACCTGCTGTGGGTCGGGGACCGGCTGCTGGTGGCCGGGCCCGACACCGGGCCGCACCCCGCCGGGGAGGTCCCCGGCCGAGCCTTCGCCGGGCTGCGGCTCGCCCCCGGCACCGCGCCCGCGCTGCTCGGCGTACCGGCGCACCGGCTGCGCGACCGGCGGGTGGAACTGGCCGACCTGTGGCCCGCCGCCGAGGTGCGCCGGCTCGCCGAACGGATCGCCGCCCACGAGGACCCGTGCGCGGGCCTCGAAGCACTGGCGCTGGCCCGCGCCCGTGCCGTCGGCCCGCCCGATCCGCTCCCCGCGCTGGTGACGGCCCGGCTGCGGGCGGGCCGGCCGGTGGCCGACATCGCCGACGAGGCCGGCCTCGGCGAACGCCAGCTGCGCCGGCGCTGCCTCGACGCCTTCGGCTACGGCCCCCGCACGCTGGGGCGGGTGCTGCGCCTGCAACGGGCCCTGGCCCTGAGCCGGCGCGGGCTGCCCCAGGCCGAGGTGGCCCACACCGCCGGGTACGCCGACCAGGCGCACTTGGCCCGCGAGGTACGGGCTCTGGCCGGGACCACCCTCGGGGCCTACCGGGCGGCGTCGGAGGGGGCGAACAGCGAGACCCCGCAGCCGTCGGGGTCGAGGACGACCGCGTAGCGCTGGCCCCAGAAGGCGTCCCAGGGCTTCAGGTGCCCCGGATGACCGGCCCCCGTCAGCTCGGCGTACAGCGCGTCCACCTCTGCGGGGGAATCGCACAGGAATGCCAGTTCCCGGCGGACGCCCCCGGTGGGCGGGGTCCAGGAGGGGTCGAAGGAGCGCACGACGTCCTCGGTGTCCCAGGCGATCCGCAGGCCCCCGGGCAGGGTGGCCTCGACGTGCGGCTGGGAGTCGGCGTCGGCGGGCACGTCCAGGCCGAGCCGGCGGTAGAAGGCGAGCGAGGCGGCCATGTCGGAGACGACCAGGCCGATCATGTCGAGTCGTGGAGTCATGGCGGCAGGCTAGGCGGGCCCACGGGCCCGCGTCTTGAAGGAAACGGACATCTTCCCGGAGGGGGGGGGGCACGACCGGGCCCCGGCGTCTGCGCCCGCCTCCCGGACGGGTGGCGCGGCGGGTTCCACCGGCGGGTTCCACCGGCACGCTCCACCGGCGCGCTCCACCGCCGGGCCCGACCGCCGCGACCCGCCGCCGGGGAGCTCGTCCTGGCCCGTTGCCGGGGAACCTGTCCCGGCCCGTTGCCGGGGAGCTCGTCCTGGCCCGTCGCCGGGGAACCCGTCCCGGCCCGTTGCCGGGGAGCCCGGCCCGGCCCGTGCCCGGGGAGCTCGTTCACGGTTGTGGCCCGGAGCCGCTCGGCTCGCGGCCGGGGAGGTCGTCCCGGCCCGCGACCGGTCGTCCCGGCCCCTGGGCGGGCCCCCTCTCCATCCCCGGGTGGAGAACCCGTCTCCACCCCGGATCCACCCGCGTTCCACCCCGGAGCCGATCACAGCGGGCTCCCGCGTTCCTAGCGTGGACGGCATGGACATCGCACGCGTTCTGCTCATCGCCCTCGTCGTGGTCTTCGTGGTGGCCCGCCGGTTCGGCGGCCGGCCCCTGAAGGACCGCGGCCGTCTGTGGGTGCTGCCCGCCGTCCTGGTGTTCGTCGGCGTGGGCGGCGGCGGGCTCGTCGCCCCCGCCCACCCGCTCCTCAGCCTGGTGCTGCTCGCCGCCGAGATCGGCGTGGCCTTCGGGCTCGGCCTCCTGATGGGCCGTGCCATGACCGTGTGGCGGGAGCCCGACGGGCAGCTCTGGGCCAAGGGCAACAAGGTGGTCCTCGCCCTGTTCGCGGTCTCCCTCGCCACCCGGGCCGCGCTCGCCCTGCTCGGCCACGCCGTGGGGATCACCCCGCACACCGGGGCGCTGCTGCTGACCCTGGCCGGCTGGATCCTCGCCCAGGGACTGGCCCTGGCCGCCCGGTCCCACCGGATCCCCGCAGCGGTGTGAAGCCGTTCGCGCAGGCCCGAGCCGGAGGGGACCGCCCAGTGCGCGAGGGCCTGGCACTCCTGCTCGGCCCGCTGCCCGGCATCGAGGTCCTCGCCTCCGCCGCGGACGGCGCCGAGGCGGTCCGGCTCGTCGCCGCCGTGTCCCGTCCGCTACGCCCACCGGCACGAGTTGGCCTGAAAGTCGCCTCCGCGGTCGGCGGAAACAAATCGGTGGCCGCGCCGTACGGGGTGCCCGTATGGTTTCGCACGTCAGGGAGCGCGGCGACGTGCCGCTCCCGCACGGGGAATCAGGAGGTGAGGACATTGATGACTGTCACGGAGACGGGCACGGCCCGCATTCAGGAGTTCATCATCGTTGCCACCTCCGTGGCCTCCGGCTGATCCCACACCTCTCCGCACGCCCACGGGCGCGCGCTGCCGGGGCCACCCTGTGAAGGGTTCCCCTTGTCTCTCTCTTCTCTTTCCTCCCTCCCGCACGCCCTCACCCCCTTCGGGTGGGACGACGCGTGGGACGCGGAGTTCGCTCCGTACGCCGACCAGGGCCTGCTGCCCGGCCGTGTCGTCCGGGTGGACCGCGGGCAGTGCGACGTCATGACCGCGGACGGCGTCGTCCGCGCCGACACCGCCTTCGTCACCCCGCACGACCCGATGCGCGTCATCTGCACCGGTGACTGGGCCGCCGTCGAGGCGACCGGCAACCCGCGCTACGTCAAGGCGTACCTGCCGCGCCGGACCGCGTTCGTACGGTCCACCTCCTCGCAGCGCTCCGAGGGGCAGATCCTCGCCGCGAACGTCGACTACGCGATCATCGCGGTATCGCTCGCCGGTGAGCTCGACCTCGGGCGCATCGAGCGGTTCCTCGCGCTGGCGTGGGAGTCGGGGGCGCAGCCGCTGGTCGTCCTCACCAAGGCCGACCTCGTCCCGGACCCGACCGCCCTCGGCTACCTGGTCCAGGACGTGGAGACCACCGCTCCCGGCGTCCCGGTGCTGACCGTCTCCTCCCACACCGGGGAGGGCACGGACGTGCTCGCCGCCGTCGCCGCCGGCGGAACGAGCGTGCTGCTCGGCGTCTCCGGGGCCGGCAAGTCCACGCTGGCGAACGCGCTGCTCGGCGCGGACGTCATGGACGTGCAGCAGACCCGCGAGGTCGACGGCAAGGGCCGCCACACGACCACCACCCGCAACCTCCTCGCCCTGCCGGGCGGGGGAGTCCTGATCGACACCCCCGGGCTGCGGGGCGTCGGGCTGTTCGACGCGGAGGCGGGGGTCGGGCAGGTCTTCTCGGAGATCGAGGAGTGCGCCGCCCGGTGCCGCTTCCACGACTGTGCCCACGAGGCGGAACCGGGCTGCGCGGTGCTGGCGGCCGTGGAGGCCGGCGAGCTGCCCGAACGCCGGCTGGAGAGCTACCGCAAGCTGATGCGGGAGAATCAGCGGATCGTCGCGAAGACGGACGCGCGGCTGCGGTCGGAGCTGCGGCGGGACTGGCGACTGAAGTCGGCGGTGGGCCGCGCGAACTACTCCGCGAAGCGGAACGGCCGGGTCTGACGGGTCCCTCCGGGGTGCCGGCAGGGTCGGGGTCCGGGGCGGGGGCGGCTTCCCCGCAGCCGGACCCGGCCCCGCCGCCGGACGAGGCCCGGGGGGTCTGGCCGGCCCGGACGGTCAGACCCCCGCCAGGACCGCGCCCAGCCACGCCGCCACGACGCACAGGCAGGCGACGAGTTCCACCAGCACGCTCGTGCCGACGGCCCGCATTACCGCCCGGACCGATGACCAGGCCTCCCCGTGCGTGCCCAGGCGGCGGCGTTCACACAGGTAGATGCCGCCCACGAAGCCGGGGACCGACCCCACCACCGGGATCAGGACGAAGCCCAGGAGCGCGCCCGCGCCCGCGTACACCGCCATGCGCCGGCTCGCCGCGGTGCCGCGCAGGCGGCGCGGCGGGAGGAGCCACTTGACCACCTGCACCACCAGCAGCAGGGCGGTCGCCGCGACCAGCAGGGTCCACGCGGGGCCCGACCGTTCGTGCAGCGCCCACCACAACACCCCCGCCCAGACCAGCCAGGTCCCCGGTACACCCGGAACCATCACCCCGAGCACCCCGAGCAGCAGCACCAGCCCCACCAGGAGCAGCTGAGGCAGATCCATCTGCCCAGCCTGACCGACCGGGGGCTATCGGGCCACCCAGCCCCGCTCGTACGCCTGCCAGCCGAGCTGGAGCCGCGTCGTGACCCCGGACAGCTCCATCAGTCCCTTCACCCGGCGCTGCACCGTCCGCAGGCCCAGGTCCAGGTGCTTGGCCACGCTGGCGTCCGTCATCCCCGCCAGGAGCAGCGAGAGGATCTCCAGGTCGGTGGTGTCCGGGCCGCCGTCGCCCTCCTCCGCGTAGCCCGTGGTGCCCAGGCGCAGCGGGCGGGACTCCCGCCAGACCGCCTCGAACAGGCCCCGCAGCGACTCCAGGAGGCCGGAGGCGTGTACCACCAGGGCGGCCGGTTCCGCCCCCCGCACGGTCAGCGGCACCATCGCCAGGGTGCCGTCGGCGATCACCAGCTTCGTCGGGACCTCGGTCGTCACCCGGATGTGCTCCCCGCGGGCCAGGGCCGCCCCGGCCTCGCGGATCCCGGTCGGCAGGGTCAGCACCTCCCGCTCGATGACCACCCGGTACGCGACGCCCCGGGCCGCCGCGCGTTCCTCGGCCTCGTTCTCCATGCCCGTCACCACCTGGGGCCGGCCACTGACCAGCGCGCAGACCTCCGACACGGCGCCGAGCTGGATCTGGTGGAAGCGGTGCGCCACCGCGCTGGCCCCCGTCACCACCTCCACGAGGTCGTGCACCGCCGGTTCGGCCGCCTCCGTCCGGTACTCCCGCGCCAGCAGTGCCGCCGCCAGCTCCGCCTGCTCCAGTTCGTGCCGCTGCTGGGCGAGCAGGGCCCCGAGCGCGACACCGGGCGGGGCGGCGACCCAGCGGCCCGGCCGGGCCGACGACTGCGCGGCGAGGCCGTGCCATTCCAGGTGCCGCAGCGCCCGTTCGGTCTGCGGCACCGGCAGCGTCAGCCGGTGCGCGAGGTCCGGGACCTCCGCCGCCCCCAGTGCCACCAGTGCGCGGTACGCCGACTCCTGGCCCTCGTCCAGGCCTATAGCACCCAGCAACCCGTCCACCTCCATCGTCAGTGCCGTTCCTGGCGGGAAGCGGCCACGGCGCAAACCCGCCGCGGACATCATCTCCGCACCCCCCGCCGCTCTGCCAGGGTGAAGCCACCGCAGCACCAAAATCCTCCGGCCGAAAGGCATTTGTGGGGCCGTCATCCCCTGCAAACGGGCCATTGGCCGGAATTCACCTTGGGAGAGCGATGCGCCCGATATCGCGCACGGCACTCGGAGCGGCCACGGCGGCCGTCCTCGTCGTCACAGCCGTCGGCCCGTCCGCGGCACAGCCGGACGACGCGCTGCCCGGCGAGAGACCGCTCGTCGGCAGTGCGGCGGCCGGCGAACGCCCGACCGCGCCCGTCACCGTCACCCTCGTCACCGGCGACCGGATCCTGGTGTCCACCGACGCCGCCGGCCACACCGCCGCCACCGCGATGCCCCGCGCGGACGGCACCCAGCCCGTCGTCCAGACCCGCCAGAGCGGCCAGGACCTCTACGTCTACCCCGAAGGCGCCACCCGGGCGCTCGCCGCCGGCACGGTCGACCCGCAGCTCTTCAACGTCACCGGCCTCATCCGTCAGGGCTACGACGACGCCCACGCCGCGAAGCTCCCCCTGATCGCGGTCTACGACGGCTCCGTGAACGTGGCCCGCGGCGCCCCGCCCGCCCCGCGCGGCGCCGAGCGTTCCCTGGTCCTCGGCTCCATCGGCGCCGTCGCCCTCGCCGCCGACAAGGAACACGCCGCCGAGTTCTGGGCCGACGTGTCGGCGGGCAGCGGTTCGCGCGCCGCCGGCGGGCTGAAGAAGCTGTGGCTCGACGGCAAGGTGCGGGGCAGCCTGGAGCGGTCCACCACACAGGTGAACGCCCCCGCCGCCTGGGCCGCCGGCTACGACGGCGCCGGCACCAGGGTCGCCGTCCTCGACACCGGCACCGACCTGGAGCACCCCGACCTCAAGGGCCGCGTCGACGCGTCGAAGAACTTCACCGACTCCGACACAGACGCCGACCGCCAGGGCCACGGCACCCACACCATCTCCACCGTCGGCGGCTCCGGCGCCGAGAGCGGCGGCGCCAAGAAGGGCGTCGCGCCCGGCACCCGGCTGCTCAGCGGCAAGGTGCTGGGCGACCGGGGCTACGGGCTCGACTCGTGGATCATCGCCGGCATGGAATGGGCCGTCGAGTCCAAGGCCGACGTCGTCTCCATGAGCCTCGGGGACCCCACCCGGACCACCTGCGACGACCCGCTGGCCGCCGCCGCCCAGCGCCTCTCCGAGCAGGGAACGCTGTTCGTCGTCGCCGCCGGGAACACCGGCCCCGGCAACAACACCGTCTCCTCGCCCGGCTGCGCCCCCGGCGTGCTGACCGTCGGCGCCGTCGACCGCGACGACACCACCGCCGTCTTCTCCAGCCGCGGCCCCGCCGGACCCGGACACACCCTCAAGCCCGAGATCGCCGCCCCGGGCGTCGACATCTCCGCCGCCAACATGGGCGGGCGCGGCGTGTACGCGTACCAGTCCATGTCCGGGACCTCGATGGCCACCCCGCACGTCGCCGGGGCCGCCGCCGTCCTCAAGCAGCGCCACCCCGACTGGACCGGGCAGCAGCTCAAGGCCGCCCTCGTCGGCTCCGCGAACAGTGCCGTCCCCGGCGACGTACGGGAGACCGGCGCGGGCCGCCTCGACGTCAAGGCCGCGGTCGACGCCACCGTCACCGGCGCCCCCGCCGTCCAGGGCGGCACGTACCACTGGCCGCAGGACAGCAGCGACCGCACGGCCGTCGAGGTCCCGTACACCAACACCGGCAGCCGGCCCGTCACCCTGAAGCTGTCGCTCGGCAAGGTCACCGGCAACGACGGCTCGGCGGTACGCGGCCGGATCGCCCGGCTGGAGCGCGACACGGTCACCGTCCCCGCCGGAGCCACCGTCAAGGTGCCGCTCGCCCTCGACCCGGCCGTGAAACTGGAACGCGCCCAGTACGGGGACGTCACCGGCCGCGTCCTCGCCACCGCCGACGGCGGCGTCCGCGTCTCCACGCCCTTCTCCCTCTACGTCGAACCCGAGACGGTCACCCTGCGCGTCAAGCTGATCGACCGCGCCGGGCGGCCCGCCACCGGCCCCTCCTCCCTGGACGTCATCGGCACCGACGACGCCACCGGCGAACGCCGCTTCAACGAGGGCGCCGCCGACCAGGTCTACCGGGTGCGCCCCGGCGCCTACTTCCTCTCGGCCTTCGTCGCCACCCCCGACGCCGGCGAGGGCGCCACCCTGACGGACTCCCTCACCTACCTCGGCCGCCCGCAGACCGAGGTACGGCGGGACACCACCGTCGTCCTCGACGCCCGCAAGGCCGGCCGCCTCACCGTCGAAGCGGACCGGCCGGTCGAGGTCCGCACCACCACCCTCGCCTTCGCCCGCAGCTGGGGCGGGGTCTGGCTGCACGCCGGCACCGCCATGGGCGGCCGCACCATCCGCGGCTACTACGCCGACGTCGAAGGCCGCGCCGAGGACGGCTCGTTCGAGTTCGGCAGCTACTGGCGGGCCGGCGCCCCCGTGCTCGCGGAACTGAAGGCGCAGGGCGGCCCCGTGCTGCACCCCGTCACCGCCTCCACCGGCAGCGACAACCTCGACGGACACGGCAGCGCCCCGCTCGTCGACGCGGGCACCGGAACCCCGGCGGAACTGGCCGCGGCCGGGGCCAAGGGGGCGGTCGTCCTCGTCAAGACCGGGAGCGGCAATCTGCACACCGTTGCCGAGGACGCGAAGAAGGCCGGGGCCGTCGCCGTGCTCGGCTTCCGCGAGGCCCCCGGCCGCTGGGTCCCCTCCACCGGCTTCGCGGGCGGCGGCGTCCTGCCCGTCCTGGGCGTCGAGTCCGCCGAGGGCAAGGCCCTGCTGGCCCGCCTGGCGGCCGGCGAGGTCACCCTGCAATGGAAGGGCACCGCGAAGAGCCCGTACGCGTACTCCCTCGCCTTCCCCGAGAAGGGACGGGTCCAGGGCGCACACAACTACCGGGTGCGCGACCGCGACCTCGGACAGGTCGACGCCACCTACCACTCCATGGGCGTGGCCTCGGACTTCATCGACCTGGCCGGCGCCCACCGGCCGATCGGCACCGCCGTCCTCTTCGGATCGATCGAGACCGTCGCCGTCCCCGGCACGAGGACGGAGTACTACACGGCCGGGGACACCGCCTGGGACCAGACCCTCTCCAGCAGCTTCCCCTGGGGCGAGTTCATGACGGGCGAGCAGCGCACCCACTCCAAGGGCGCCCGGACCACGGCGGTCTGGTACGACGGGGTCACCGCGCCGGTCGCACCCCGCGACCGCGCCGGGAAGGAGGCCCTGGCCGCCGAACGGCAGGGCAACCTGATCGGCTTCGCCCCGGCCATGTGGGGTGACGGCACGCACTACGCGCAGCCCGGCTCCTTCGGTGACATCGGCAACCTCCGGCTCACCCGGGACGGCAAGGTCATCGGGGAGACGGCGTACCCCTTCGGGGTGTTCGAGGTCCCGGCCGGGGAGGGCCGCTACGAGCTGGTCCAGAACATCGAGAAGATCGGCCAGCCCGCCCGCACCTGGCAGCGGTCCACCGCCGTGCGGACCGCCTGGGGCTTCACCTCGAAGCTCGACCCCTCGGCGTATTCGCAGGGCCTGCCCGTCCTCTTCCCGCGGTACGACGCCCCGATGGACGGCCTGAAGAAGGTCGCCGCGGCCGACGGACAGCGCATCGGGCTGAGCGCCACAGGGCACGCCGGGTACGTGCCGGGGGCCCTGACGGAGGTGCGGCTGTCGTACGCGTACGACGGTGAGAACTGGACGCAGGCGCCGGTGGTTCAGGACGGCGGCCGGTGGACCGCCGTCGTGAACCACGCCGGGGCCTCCGGGAAGCCGGTCTCCCTGAAGGTCGAACTCACCGACGCGAAGGGAGCCACGGTCACCCAGACGGTCGAGCGGGCGTACCAAGTCCGCTAATCCGTACGGGTCGTACGCGTCGTACGCGTTGCACGGGAAGGGTCCACGGGGCGGAGGCCCGGTGGACCCTTTTCGTGAGTTCGGGGGTTTTCGGGGTTCGGGGAGGCCGACAATGTGGGCATGAGTCAGCAGGGCGCGGAGGACTGGTGGCAGAAGCTCTACGACGACCCGGACGCGGGGCCCGAACCTGACCCGGGGGACACCCTGGACCAGCGCTTCCGCTCCGCGGCGACCCTGATGACCGGCCCGGCCCCGGAGGTCCCCGCCGCACGGCGGGCCCCGGACGGCCGCCCCGAGCCGTCGCACCACCCCGGCCCGCCGGGCCCCGTACCGCCGACCCGACCATCCCCTGACGAACCGCCGCCCCCACGCGCCGGGGACGCGCCACGGGCGGCCCCGTCGGCGCAGCCGACCCCGGAGGCGCCGCCCGTGCGGCGGGTACCGGAGGGGCCGCTGCCCCGGCGTTCCGGGGGTCAGCTGCCGCCGATCCCGGCGGTGCCGCCGGCTCCGGAGGGCCCGCCCGTGTGGCGGGTACCGGCAGGCCCGCTGCTCCGGCGTTCCGGGAGCCGGCTGCCGTCGGCTCCGTCGGCTCCTTCGGTGCCGCCGACTCCGACGATGCCACCCGCCCCGGTCGGCCCGTCCGCGCTGCGGACGCCCGGGGTGCCGCCGGGCGCGGCGGTGCCGCCTGTTCAGGACGGGCCGGGCGGCCGGGACGTGCCGGGCGTGCGGCCCGGTCTGTCCACAGGGTCGCCCGAAGCGCTCCGGTCGGAGCAGTCCGGCTCCACCCCGGATGACCTGCCGTCCGTACCGCCCGGGGTGCCCCCGGTTCCGCCGCCGCCCGAGCGGGGCGGGACCTCCGTCGTGCCCCCGCCGCCGTGGCCGCCCGCCGGGCCCGCGTCGCCCGAACGCCTCGACGGGGCCCCGGCCGGCCCCGGGACGCCCGCCCGGCCCGTGCCGGAGGGATCCCCGGTGGCTCCGCACGGTGGGTCGGGGACCGTGCCGCCCGCGCGGCGGGCCCCCGGGCCGTACGCGGCCCCGGGCGAACCGGGCGTCGTCCCGCCCGGGGTGCCGGGGCGGGAAGTACCGGCCCCGTCCGGTCCGCCCGCGCCGCCGCCGCGGGGTCCGTCGGCGCAGCCCGGTCCGCCGGATCCGCGGGTGGCCGGGGAGACCGGTTACGTGCGGGGGGACGTGGTGGTGCCGCCCGTCGAGGACGCGGACGGCACCCCGCCCGCCTGGCAGTGGCCCCCGCCACCCGGGGCGGCCGAGCCGGCGCGGGCGGAGGTGTCGGACACCCCGGAGACGGCGGAGCCGACGGAGACGGCGGACGCGCCGGACGTGCCGGAGTCCCCCTCGTACGGCCCGCGCCCGGCGGTCCGGCACCTCGGGGACCGCGCCCCCACCTACGCCCCCGAGCCCGGCGCCCTCCCCGCCGCCGACCCGGCCGCGCTGGACTTCCTCACCCCCGACACCGTCCTGGACGGGGCCCGCTACGGCACGTACGCCCTGCGCGCGGCCTCCCTGCGCGGGGACTCCGCCCGGTTCCGGGGCGAGGCCCGCCGGGACTTCCTGCTCACCGCCCGCTTCGGAGGCGGCGACGACGGCCTCGTCCTGGTGGTGCTGGCCGGCGGGGGCAGGGCCGCGCCCGGAGCCCGGGAGGCCGCCGCCGAGCTGGGCCACTCCGTCGCCGCGGCCGTCGGCCGCAGCCGCGAGCGGCTGGCCGCCGACATCCGGGCCGGCCGCCGCGAGGCCCTGCTCTCGGGTCTGCAGCGCCTCACCGACCGGGGCTACGGCCGCCTGCGGGCCCGCGCCGCCGAGCTGGGCCTCGCCGAGGAGGCGTACACCGCCGGACTGCGCGGACTGCTGCTGCCCCTGGACCCCGAATGCCGCAACCGGGTCTGCTTCGGCGCCGGCGCCGGCGGGCTCTTCCGGCTGCGCGCGGGCCGCTGGCAGGACCTGGAGCCGGCCGGGCCCACGGCCGGAGCCTTCCGGTTCCGGGCCGCCGTGGCCCGTCCGGGCGACACCCTGCTGCTCTGCTCCGGCGGCCTCGCGGACCCGATGCGCGAGGAGGACCTGCTCGCGGACGAGCTCGCCGCCCGCTGGTCGCAGGGCGAACCGCCCGGCCTCGCGGCCTTCCTCGCGGACACCCAGCTCCGCCTCAAGGGGTACGCCGACGACCGGACGGCAGCCGCGGTCTGGGAGGCGTAGGCGGGCGGAACGTGCGTGGATGGGAGGCGTACCCGGTCCGGACCGAAGCCGCAGCAGAAGGGGCGACCCTCCATGGCCAAGCAGAACGTCGCGGAGCAGTTCGTGGACATCCTCGTCCGCGCGGGCGTACGACGGATGTACGGGGTCGTCGGCGACAGCCTCAACCCGGTCGTCGACGCCATCCGCCGGACCGGCGACATCGAATGGATCCAGGTCCGCCACGAGGAGACGGCCGCCTTCGCGGCCGGAGCCGAGGCCCAGATCACCGGCCGCCTCGCCGCCTGCGCGGGCTCCTGCGGCCCCGGCAACCTCCACCTGATCAACGGCCTCTACGACGCCCAGCGCTCCATGGCCCCGGTCCTCGCGCTCGCCTCGCACATCCCCTCCGGCGAGATCGGCCTCGGCTACTTCCAGGAGACCCACCCCGACCGGCTGTTCGGCGAGTGCAGCCACTACAGCGAGCTGATCTCCAATCCCCGCCAGATGCCCCGGCTGCTCCAGACGGCCGTCCAGCACGCCATCGGCCGCAGCGGGGTGAGCGTGGTCGCCCTGCCCGGGGACGTGGCCTCGCTGCCCGCCCCCGAGAAGGCGGTGGAGCACGCCCTGGTCACGGCCCGGCCCACCGTGCGGCCCGGCGACGGGGAGATCGACAAGCTGGTCCGGCTGGTCGACGAGGCCGAACGGGTCACCCTCTTCTGCGGCAGCGGCACTGCCGGGGCGCACGCCGAGGTGATGGAGTTCGCGGGCCGCGTCAAGGCCCCCGTCGGGCACGCCCTGCGCGGCAAGGAATGGATCCAGTACGACAATCCGTACGACGTCGGCATGAGCGGACTGCTCGGCTACGGGGCGGCCTACGAGGCCACCCACGAGTGCGACCTGCTGATCCTGCTCGGCACCGACTTCCCCTACAACGCCTTCCTGCCCGACGACGTGAAGATCGTCCAGGTGGACATCCGGCCCGAACACCTCGGCCGCCGCTCCCAGTTGGACCTCGCGGTCTGGGGCGACGTACGGGAGACGCTGCGCGCCCTGAACGCGCGGGTGCGGGCCAAGACGGACCGCGCCTTCCTCGACCGGATGCTGAAGAAGCACGCCGACGCGCTGGAGGGGGTGGTACGGGCCTACACCCGCAAGGTGGAGAAGCACACGCCGATCCACCCGGAGTACGTGGCGGCCGTCCTCGACGAACTCGCCGACGAGGAAGCGGTCTTCACCGTCGACACCGGCATGTGCAACGTATGGGCGGCGCGCTATCTTTCCCCGAACGGCAAGCGGCGCATCATCGGTTCCTTCAGCCACGGCTCCATGGCCAATGCCCTCCCGCAGGCCATCGGCGCACAGTTCACCGACCGGGGCCGTCAAGTGGTGTCGATGTCGGGTGACGGTGGTTTCTCCATGCTGATGGGAGATTTCCTCACCCTCGTGCAGTACGACCTGCCCGTCAAAGTGGTCCTGTTCAACAACTCATCGCTCGGAATGGTCGAGCTGGAAATGCTGGTTTCCGGCCTTCCTTCGTACGGAACCACGAACCGGAACCCGGATTTCGCCGCCATCGCCCGCGCGGCCGGCGCGTTCGGCGTCCGCGTGGAGAAGCCCAAGCAGCTCACAGGGGCTTTGAGGGATGCTTTCCAGCACCGGGGACCCGCTCTGGTGGACGTGGTGACCGACCCCAACGCACTGTCCATTCCCCCTAAGATCAGCGCCGAAATGGTGACCGGATTCGCACTGTCCGCCAGCAAGATCGTGTTGGACGGAGGGGTGGGCCGGATGATCCAGATGGCTCGATCCAACCTGCGCAACGTGCCCCGCCCCTGAGGGCGCAGGAGTGCGGACTGCCCCGGGGGGCATGCATTCCGCAGGCCTGTTCGAGCACGTGGGGAAAGCGGGAGGGGCATCGCCGTGCGGGTGGGGGCGAATACCGGGAAGCCGTGGAGAAGAGGGGGCCCGGTGGCGCGCGAGCCGTCCGTCGGGGACGGGGCGGCGAGGGCGGGTGCGGCCGAGATCAGACGCAGCGTGCGCCGGGCCGATCTGAAGGCGGTCGGCGAGGTCCGCGGGGCCCTGCGGGAGCTGGTGCGGCACCGCTGCCGTGCCGAGACCTCCGACGTGGCGGAACTGCTGATCACCGAACTGGTCACCAATGCCCTGGTGCACACCGAGCAGGGCGCCGAGGTGTCCGTGACCCTCGTCGCGGCCCGCCTCCGGGTGGAGGTGCGCGATTTCAACGCCCGCCGCCCCACTCCGTACGTAACGTCCGCCGACGACGGTACGCACGGCCGGGGGCTGGTCCTGGTGCAGGCACTGGCCGACGCCTGGGGCGTGGATCCGCTCGCACCGGGGCGCGGCAAGGTGGTCTGGTTCGAACTGGAGGCGCCTGCCCCGGCCTGAGCCGCGGGCCGGATCCCCGCTGTCCGCCGAGGCAGGGCCAGGGCCCGGACGCGCGACGGCGGGGCGCGAAGCGCCCCGCCGTCGCGTGTGCGGTCCGGTTCACCCGAACTGCTGTTCCAGATCCTTCAGTTTGCGCTCAAGTGAGTCGAGCCGGGGGAGGGTCTGGGTGTCGTCCTCGGCGGTGAGGTCGACGGTCCGGGCAGCGGTCGGGTCAGGTGATTCGCTTCCGTTCGCGTTCACGGCTTGCAGGGAGGGCCTTCGGCGCAGGGGCAGCTGTCCCGCTTCCGATATGGCCGGCTCCGCGCCGACCGGCGCGGAGCCCGATCCGGGGGCCAGCCCCGGTACGTCGACCTGGCGCGCGCGGGCCCGCCCGAACGCCCTGTTCTGCCGGCCCAGCGCCTTGATGTGGGCGCGCTCCAGGCGGTGTTGCTCCCGCCTGCGGTGCCGGTCGTTCTCCTTCTCCTTCTTGTCCTCGCGCACCTCGTCCACGGCCTCGTCGAGCGTGCGTACGCCCTCCAGCAGCATCAGCGACCAGGCCCCGAAGGTCTCCCGCGGGGCCCGCAGCCAGCGGACCATCCGGATCTGCGGCAACGGCCGCGGGATCAGGCCCTGTTCGCGCAGCGCCGCGCGGCGGGTCTGCTTGAGGGCGCGGTCGAACAGCACGGCAGCCGAGAGCGACATCCCGGAGAAGAACTGCGGTGCCCCGTCGTGCCCGATGCCACGGGGTGCGTGCACCCAGTTGAACCAGGCCGCCGCGCCCGCGAACAGCCAGACCAGCATGCGCGAGCCGAGGGCCGCGTCACCGTGGCTGGCTTCGCGGACGGCGAGCACCGAGCAGAACATGGCGGCGCCGTCGAGGCCGAAGGGGACCAGGTACTCCCAGCCCCCGGAGAGGTTGAGGTTCTGCCGGCCGAAGCCGACCAGACCGTGGAAGGAGAGCGCGGCGGCCACCGCCGCGCAGCAGAAGAGCAGGACGTACGAAGCGGTTCCGTAGACGGCCTCCTTGCGGCGCCTGCGCTCCTCGCTGCGTTCCCAGCTGTCGTCGGCCGCGGCCTTCTCGCTCTCCCGCTTGCCCCGGGCCAGCACCGCCACTGCCGCAAGTACGCCCAGGATCAACAGGCCGCCGGGCAGCAGCCAGTCCAGCGATATGTCGGTCAGTCTCATGCGGTTGTCCCTTGCCTCGCGTATGCGGCTTTCCGGGCGCCATAGTGGCGCAGCGGGTCCGTGGTGCACGCGGGTTTCGGGGCAAGAGGACGCCAACGGGGGGCGGGGCCCGTCGGATAGGGCGTTGTGGCTCGAACTGGGGTCTGGGTGAGCCGAGTTGTGTTCGAATCGGCTTCATCCCTGGGGGTGGGTTCAGTCGGCGGCGGCCACCGCCGCGAGCCGGCTGACGCGGTCCGCGTCGCAGGTGCGTGGGCAGGTCGTGCAGGTGTCCTCGGGGCGGATCGTGTAGAAGAAGCAGCAGCCGGCCCGGTCGCGGGTGGTCAGCTCCGCGCCGCCGGGGCCGGTCAGGGTGCGGAAGTCCGCGCCCCCCGTGTACGGGGCGGGCCCGCCGGGCAGCAGCCGCCGCAGTTCGGCGACGGCCCGCCGCTCCTCGCCGAGCAGGCTCCCGAGGTACCAGAGCCCCTCGACGACCTCGTCGGTGGCCAGTGCCCACCGGGCCCGCGGGCCGCGCCGCAGGCGGGGGCCGAAACCTTCCAGCAGCGGCCCGAGGTGCTCGGCCACCGCTGCCCGCACCTCTTCGCGCAGCGCCTCCTCGTCGGGGACGGTCCGGGCCCCGGGGAGGCCGGCCGCCGGATCGCCGGGCAGGCACGCGAACTCCTCGACCCGTACGGACATCCGGCCCTGCGTCCGGTGGAAGGCCACCCGGTCCACCGGCAACCGGGGCACCCGGCGCTCCAGGAACCAGGGGACGGTGATCAGCAGGCAGGCCGGCCAGGCGTAGCGGTGGAGGCCGAAGCCGGCCACCACGTCGGGCCGCGCCGGGCGCCCGTAGTCCCGCAGCACCTGGGCCGCGTCCCAGGCGAGGTGGTCGTCGAGGGCCGCGCCGCCCGCCGCGAGCTCGTCCGCGCCGACCCATCCCGCACCGCTGGGGAGGGGGTCGTGCGCGCCGCGCTCGTCGATCCGCAGGCCCGGGTAGGCGGCCGTCAGGCGCCCGTACGCCTCCGCCACCGGAGAGCCGGCCGGGGCGGGTGCGGGCGGGAGCAGGACGTCGGCCGCCTGGCAGGTCATGACGCACCACCGAATCACGCGATCGTTGGAAGGTTAGCCTAACCTTACCCGATCTTCGTGCTGCGTACGCCCCGGCACCCCCGACGTACCGGGTGGATTCACCTATCCTCGGTACCGGTCGAGACCTGGAGGAGGACCGAGTGCACGAAGCGGCCCACGCCCCGGTGTCCGAGGAGCCGGTGGTACCCGCGCAGAAGGTGCTGCGCCATTCGGTGCGCGGGCAGGTCCTGGACGCGCTGCGCGCCGCCCTCGTCGACGGGGAGCTGGCACCCGGGGAGATCTACTCGGGCCCCGCGCTCGGCGAGCGCTTCGGGGTCTCCGCGACCCCCGTGCGCGAGGCGATGCAGCAGCTGGCGCTGGAAGGCGCGGTGGAGTGCCTGCCCAACCGGGGCTTCCGGGTGCTGTCCGGCACCCCGCGCGCGCTGGCCGAACTGGCCGAGGTCCGCGCCCTGCTCGAAGTGCCGGTGATGCTCCGGCTGGCCCGCACCGTGCCCGCCGCCACCTGGGAGGCCCTGCGTCCGGCGGCCCTCGCCACCGCGGAGGCGGCCGCCGCGGGCGACCTGCCGGGGTACGCGGACGCCGACCGGGCCTTCCACCGGGCGGTGCTCTCCCTGGCGGAGAACACCCAGCTGGTGCGGATCGCGGAGGAGCTCCACCGCCGGGCGCAGTGGCCCCTGCCGGGCGCCCCGCGGGTGCGCCGGGCCGACCTCGTCGCCGACGCGGCGGAGCATTCGGCCCTCCTGGAGGCCCTGATCGCCCAGGACCTCCCGGTGGTGGAGTCACTCGTACGGGAGCACTTCGCGGGATCCGCCGGCTGCCCCGGCTGACCCGGCGGCTCCGACCGGCTCGGACCGGCTCAGGCGCGGTCGGAGCCGGTCGGACCGGGTGGGGCCCGGTCAGGCCGGGGACGGGGCCAGCTGGTCCGCGAGCCAGGTGGGGATGCCGCCCAGCAGGTGGAACAGGCGGCGGGCCTCCGCGCGCAGCCGGGTGGCCTCCGGCTCCGGCTCGGCCTCGGCCAGCGCCGCCAGCGCCGGGGCGGTACCGACCAGGAACCCCAGGTCCTCCCGGATGCGCAGGGACTCCGCGAAGCCCTTGCGGGCCTCGGCCAGCTCGCCGTCGCGCAGGGCCAGCGCGGCCAGGTGCCGCCACGTGAACGACAGCAGCAGGGTGTCCCCGTGCGCCTCCGCCCCCGCGTGGGCCCGGTGGTACGCCGGCCGGGCCGCCTGCGGGGCGTCGGCGAGGTGCTCTGCGACCAGTCCCCGCCGGAAGTCCAGCAGCGGCCGGGTGCGCGAGGTGGGCGCGAGCAGGGCGGCCGCGCGGCCGAGCGCCGAGCGGGCCTCGTCGGCCCGGTCCCGGACGCCGAGCACCGTGGCGGCGTAGGCCAGTTGGCCCCGCTCGCAGGCGGCGGCGCCGCGTTCGTCGTCGTCCCGGGCCACGGCTTCGGCCACCCGCAGGGCGTCCTCCGCCTCGGCCCAGCCCTGACCGGTGAACAGGCAGCGTTCCACCAGGAGCGCGGTGCGCTGCACCGCCGCCCGGGCCTCGCTCGCGTGCGGCGTCAGCAGGGCCGCCGCGTCGGTCCAACAGCCGCGCGAGCGCAGCCGCCATATCGCCCGCTGGAGGGGGTCGTCGCCCCCGGTTGATCCCGCACCGGACATGGCGGTATCCGCCACATTGCCCTCCCCGAAGCAACCAAGCAGCACGTCGTTGAGCCCTGGGGCGAAATGAGAGCACGGATCTGCTGCCTCGGCCAAGGGGTCGGGTGAACTCTTTCACAAAGTCCGGACGGCTCGTCAGCCGTCTCACGCCGTCCCCTCGGCCGCCGCCCTGCTCAGGGCGGCGGGGGCCCGCGGAATCAGCTCATCCGCAGGGCGAGGAAGAAGTCGAGCTTGTCCTCCAGCCGGGAAAGGTCGCGCGCGGTCAGCTGCTCGATTCGCCCGACCCGGTAACGCAGCGTGTTGACGTGGAGGTGCAACCGGGTCGCGCAGCGGGTCCAGGAGCCGTCGCAGTCGAGGAAGGCCTCCAGGGTCGGGATGAGCTCCGCGCGGTGGCGGCGGTCGTAGTCGCGCAGCGGGTCCAGCAGCCGGGCCGTGAAGGCGCGGCGCACGTCGTCCGGGACGAACGGCAGCAGCAGCACGTGCGAGGCGAGCTCGTGGTGGCCGGCGGCGCAGACCCGGCCGGGGCGGGCCGCGGCGACCCGGCGGGCGTGCCGGGCCTCCTCCAGCGCCCCGCGCAGCCCCTCCGCGGAGTGCACGGCCGCGCTGACGCCGAGGGTGAGCCGCCCGTCGTCGGCCAGACCGGCGGCCAGGGGTTCGCGTACGGCCGCCAGCAGCGCGTCCGCGTGGAGCGCGGAGTCGGGCCCCTTGTCCTCGCCGGAGTCGCCGGAGAGGGCGGGCAGGGGCACCAGGGCGATGGCCTCGTCACCCGAGTGGGCGACCGCGATCCGGTCGGAGGGTTCCGGCCCGGACATCGACGGGTCGACCAGGATCTCCTCCAGCAGCGACTGGGCCACCGGGCCGCCGGGGATGTCCCCGCCGTCCCAGTCCACCCGGGCCACGACGACCTGCCAGTGCGGGGCGGCGCCCAGTCCGGGCAGCAGAACGGGCGCGGCCACCCGCAGGCGGGCGGCGATCTCGGCGGGCGGGGCGCCCGTCTGGACCAGTTCGAGCACTTCCTGTGCGAGCCGGCGGCGCACCGTGCGGGCGCCGTCACGGCGGTCCCGCTCGACGGCGATCAGCTGGGTGACGCCCTGCAGCAGGTCCAGGCGCTCCGCGGGCCAGTCGCCCGCGTCGGCCTCGACGGCCAGCAGCCAGTCCGAGAGCACGCTCTCGCGCACGTCCCGGGGGGAGGGACCCGCTGGTCCGCGCCCGTGTCCCCTGATCGGGAACAGGGAGTAGGTAATACCCTGGATGGAGATCCGGTGCGGGCCCCTGCGGCCGGTCCGGACCGCCGCGAGGTGTTCGCTCGCCAGCGTCGCGCAGATGCCCGGAGCCAGCGGTTCCCCGGCCCCGGCGATCTGCCGCCCGGTGGGGGAGAGCACCCAGGCCCGGAGATCGAGGTCCGTGGTGAGCAGATCCAGCACCACATCGGGTCCGCCGCCCGCGGGACCGGATGTCATCAGGCGCCGGTGGCGGTCCACGACGGCCGCGAGATCGCCCGCGCGCTCCCCGGACACCTGCCGCACCACGTACTCCGTGATGGTGGCGAATGCAACGTCCTCGTTGACCACGAAGAGTGGCAGCCGGTTGCGCCGACAGGCTGAAACAAGATCGTCCGGGATGTCTCCCAATTCCGCCTCGCCGGCCGCGAGGCCCGCGACCCCGGCGCTCGCGAGGATTCGTACGAACGGCTCGGAGTCGGCTGAATTTCTTCGCCAGGCCAGGCCGGTGAGGACGAGTTCGCCCCCGGATAGGTATCGGCTGGGATCCCTCAGGTCGGTCGTCATGACCCCGCGGACCGTCCGGTCGAGTTCTTCCTCGCCGCCCAGCAGCCGCAGCCCCAGCGCCTCGGTTTCCAGCAGTGCGCGCAGCCGCATGATGTCGCCGCCGATCTGTCTCGAATGTTGCCGTTGGAAATCGGGCAGGTCGTCGCATCCTGCCTTTCATACGAATCTACAAGACGAGGGAGGCCGTCAGCCAACTCCTTCATGGTTTCGGTGACTGCACCGGGGGGACGCGCGGCTTGTGTACTGACTACACACCGCGTTAACAGCACGTGAACGACCAGTCGAGGGCCGTCGGTCTCCTGGCTTGAACCGAACGATCCGATTGAGAATGAAGAGAGCCGCACATGGACTTCCTTCGCCCCGCCAGCTGGGAGGAGGCGCTCGCCGCCAAGGCCGAGTACCCGACAGCCGTTCCCATTGCCGGCGGCACCGACATCATGGTCGAGATCAACTTTGACCACCGCCGTCCGGAATACCTCCTGGACCTCAACCGCATCGAACTGCTGCGGGAGTGGGAGGTCGGCGAGGACGTCACCAGGCTCGGAGCCTCCGTTCCGTACACCCAGATCATGGAGAACCTGCGCGGCACGCTGCCGGGACTCGCGCTCGCCTCGCACACGGTCGCGTCCCCCCAGATCCGCAACCGCGGCGGTGTCGGCGGCAACCTCGGCTGCGCCTCGCCCGCCGGTGACTCCCACCCCGCGCTGCTCGCCGCCGACTGCCGCGTCGAGGTCGAGTCCGTACGCGGTTCGCGCCTGATCCCGATCGACGAGTTCTACACCGGCGTGAAGCGCAACGCGCTCGCCGCCGACGAGCTGATCAAGTCGATCCACATCAAGAACGCCACGGGCCCGCAGCAGTACTCCAAGGTCGGCACCCGCAACGCGATGGTCATCGCGGTCTGCGGCTTCGGCCTGGCCCTGCACTCCGACACCCGCACCGTCCGTACGGGCATCGCCTCCGCCGCCCCGACTCCGATCCGGGCGAAGGCCGCCGAGGAGTTCCTTAACGCCGCGCTCGAAGAGGGCGGCTTCTGGGACAACGGCAAGGTCATCACCCCGTCGATCGCCAAGCAGTTCGGCGCGCTCGCCTCCGGCGCGTGCAACCCGATCGACGACGTCCGCGGCACGGCGAAGTACCGCCGCCACGCGGTCGGCATCCTGGCTCGCCGCCAGCTCGTCTGGACGTGGGAGCAGTACCGCGGCACCAACGGCCGCCCGCTCGAAGGGGCTGCGTAACCATGCGCGTCAATTTCACCGTCAACGGTCGTCAGCAGGAAGCCGACGACGTGTGGGAGGGCGAGTCCCTCCTCTACGTGCTGCGTGAGCGCCTGGGCCTGCCCGGTTCGAAGAACGCCTGCGAGCAGGGCGAGTGCGGTTCCTGCACCGTCCGCCTCGACGGCGTGCCGGTCTGTTCCTGCCTGGTCGCGGCCGGTCAGGTCGAGGGCCGCGACGTCGTGACCGTCGAGGGCCTGGCCGACTTCGCCAGGCAGCGTGCCGAGCACGGCCACGGCGGTGCCTGCGCCGCCGGCGGTTGCGGCACCAAGGGCGTCTCCACCGACGAGGCGAAGCGCTGGTCCGCCCGGCCGGCCGACTCCCAGACGGGTGAGGGCGTGGAGCTCTCCACCATCCAGCAGGCGTTCATCGACGCCGGCGCCGTCCAGTGCGGTTTCTGCACCCCGGGTCTGCTGGTCCAGGCCGACGAGCTGCTGGAGCGCAACGCCGACCCGTCCGACCAGGACATCCGTGAGGCCCTGTCCGGCAACCTCTGCCGCTGCACGGGTTACGAGAAGATCCTCGACGCGGTCCGCCTCGCGGCCGCCCGTCAGGGAGAGGGGTTCTGATCATGGCCAACACCCGCACCACGCCGTCCGGCACCCCGACGAACGTCACCCAGAAGCACACCAAGGGCGGCATCGGCGAGTCCACGCTCCGCCCGGACGGCACGCTCAAGGTCACCGGTGAGTTCGCGTACTCCTCGGACATGTGGCACGAGGACATGCTGTGGGGCCAGACCCTGCGCAGCACCGTCGCCCACGCCGAGATCGTCTCCATCGACATCTCCGAGGCGCTGGCCATGCCCGGCGTCTACTCGGTCCTGACGTACGACGACCTCCCGGCCGAGATGAAGAACTACGGCCTGGAGATCCAGGACACCCCGGTGCTCGCCCACGGCCGGGTGCGCCACCACGGTGAGCCGGTCGCCCTCGTGGCCGCCGACCACCCGGAGACCGCCCGCCGCGCGGCCGCCAAGATCAAGATCGACTACCGGGAGCTGCCGCTCGTCACGGACGAGGCCTCCGCCCTCGCCGCCGACGCGCCGCTGGTCCACGAGGGCCGCGACGACCACCACAGCGGACACGTCCCGCACCCGAACATCGTGCACCGCCAGCCGATCATCCGCGGCAACGTGGAAGAGGCCCGAAAGCGCGCCGACGTCATCGTCGAGGGCGAGTACACCTTCGGCATGCAGGACCAGGCCTTCCTCGGCCCGGAGTCCGGTCTGGCCGTGCCCACCGAGGACGGCGGCGTCGACCTCTTCGTCGCCACCCAGTGGCTGCACTCGGACCTGAAGCAGATCGCCCCCGTCCTCGGCCTGCCCGAGGAGAAGGTCCGCATGACGCTCTCCGGCGTCGGCGGTGCCTTCGGCGGCCGCGAGGACATCTCGATGCAGATCCACGCGTGCCTGCTGGCGCTGGCCACCAACAAGCCGGTCAAGATCGTCTACAACCGGTTCGAGTCCTTCTTCGGCCACGTGCACCGTCACCCGGCGAAGCTCCACTACGAGCACGGCGCGACCAAGGACGGCAAGCTCACGCACATGAAGTGCAGGATCGTCCTGGACGGCGGCGCGTACGCGTCGGCCTCCCCGGCGGTCGTGGGCAACGCCTCCTCCCTCTCCGTCGGCCCGTACGTCATCGACGACGTCGACATCGAGGCGATCGCGCTCTACACGAACAACCCGCCCTGCGGCGCGATGCGCGGCTTCGGCGCCGTCCAGGCCTGCTTCGCGTACGAGGCCCAGATGGACAAGCTCGCGGCGAAGCTGGGCATGGACCCGGTCGAGTTCCGCCAGCTCAACGCCATGGAGATGGGCACGATCATGCCCACCGGCCAGGTCGTGGACTCCCCGGCGCCGGTCGCCGAGCTGCTGCGCCGGGTGAAGGCCCGCCCGCTGCCGCCGGAGCGCCAGTGGGAGTCGGCCGGCGAGAGCGCGGACGTCCGCGCGCTGCCCGGCGGTCTCTCCAACACCACCCACGGCGAGGGCGTCGTCCGCGGCGTCGGCTACGCGGTCGGCATCAAGAACGTCGGTTTCTCCGAGGGCTTCGACGACTACTCCACCGCCCGGGTGCGGCTGGAGGTCATCAACGGCGAGCCCGTCGCGATGGTCCACACGGCCATGGCGGAGGTCGGCCAGGGCGGTGTCACCGTCCACGCGCAGATCGCCCGTACCGAGCTGGGCGTCACGCAGGTGACCATCCACCCGGCCGACACGCAGGTCGGCTCCGCCGGTTCCACGTCCGCCTCGCGGCAGACGTACATGACCGGTGGCGCGGTGAAGAACACCTGTGAGCACGTCCGCGAGGCGCTGCTGGAGCTGGGCCGCCGCAAGAACGGCTCGTACCACCCGGCCTGGGCCCACGCCGAGCTGCTCCTGGAGGGCGGCAAGGTCGTCACCGACGGCGGCGAGGTCCTCGCGGACATCGCCGACATCCTGGAGGGCGAGGCGATCGACCTGGAGCTGGAGTTCCGGCACCGGCCGACCGTGCCCTTCGACCTCGAGACCGGTCAGGGCGACGGCCACGTCCAGTACACCTTCGCCGCGCACCGCGCGGTCGTCGAGGTGGACACCGAGCTCGGCCTGGTCAAGGTCGTCGAGCTGGCGACCGCCCAGGACGTCGGCAAGGCCCTGAACATGCTCTCCGTGGTCGGGCAGATCCAGGGTGGTACCACCCAGGGTCTCGGCGTGGCGGTCATGGAGGAGATCATCGTGGACCCGAAGACCGCGAAGGTGCGCAACCCGTCCTTCACGGACTACCTGATCCCGACCATCCTCGACACCCCGACCATCCCGGTCGACGTCCTGGAGCTCGCCGACCCGAACGCGCCGTACGGCCTGCGAGGTCTCGGCGAGGCCCCCACCCTGTCGTCCACCCCGGCCGTCCTCGCGGCGATCCGGCAGGCGACCGGTCTGGAGCTCAACAAGACCCCGATCCGTCCGGAAGCCCTCACCGGGACCCTTTAGGACGGCCGGTCCGGGGGCCGCGAGGCCCCCGGACCCCCCCCAGATTTCCGGGCGGTGCGACACGGGAACGTCACACTTCCAGTCGCACCGCCCGGAGCACCAAGTACCGCACCGCTCGCGGTCCTCGAAAAACCGGCAACACCCCTGCTGAAACCCCCACGTAGTACCAGCGGTCACCCCCGCACTACCCGCAGTACACGCAATGCATTCTCGCGTCGCCTCGGGCCGTCACCCCGGGTCGTGCAGCCAAACGCAGTTTCCCAAATCCCGCGTCTCCAATCTTCAAGCGGGTGCCCCTTTGAACCTTGGGAGTTAGGCACCATGACCCAGTCATCCGTGGAGCCCAAGACCAGTGCGGAGGAGGCCGGCGACGGCTCTCTGGCCCCCGCCGGACGTTCTTGGCTCGACCGGTACTTTCACATAACGCACAGAGGCTCCAACATCGGCAACGAGGTTCGTGGCGGTATCACGACCTTCATGGCGATGGCGTACATCCTCCTGCTCAACCCGCTGATCCTCTCCGGCAAGGACGTCGCCGGAGACACCATGAGCCAGAAGGCCCTGATCACGGCCACGGCCTTCGCCGCCGCCCTGACCACCCTCCTGATGGGCTTCGTGGGCAAGGTCCCGCTCGCCCTGGCCGCCGGCCTGTCCGTCTCCGGCGTCCTGTCCTCGCAGGTGGCCCCGCAGATGACCTGGCCGCAGGCCATGGGCATGTGCGTGATGTACGGCGTCGTGATCTGTCTCCTGGTCGTCACCGGCCTCCGAGAGATGATCATGAACGCGATCCCCCTCGCGCTCAAGCACGCCATCACCATGGGCATCGGCCTGTTCGTCGCCCTGATCGGCCTGGTCAAGGCCGGTTTCGTCGGCAACGGCGGCGAGTTCGCGCCCCCCGTGCAGCTGGGTGCGACCGGTGAGCTCTCGGGCTGGCCCGTCTTCCTCTTCTGCATCACCCTGCTCGCCATCTTCATGCTGCAGGCCCGCAAGGTCCGCGGCGCGATCCTCATCGGCATCGTCGGCGGCACCGTCCTCGCGGCCATCCTGAACGCCGTCGTGAACATCGACCCGAAGGCCTGGAAGAACGGTCCGCCGGAGCTCGCGGGCTCCGCGATCTCGATGCCCGACTTCTCGCTCTTCGGCAAGGTCGAGTTCGGCGGCTGGGGCGACGTCGGCGTCATGACGATCGGCATGATCGTCTTCACCCTCGTGCTCGCCGGCTTCTTCGACGCGATGGCCACCATCATCGGCGTCGGCACCGAGGCCAAGCTGGCCGACGACCAGGGCCGCATGCCGGGCCTGTCGAAGGCACTGTTCATCGACGGCGCCGGTGGCGCCATCGGTGGCATCGCGGGCGGCTCCGGCCAGACCGTGTTCGTCGAGTCCGCCACCGGCGTCGGTGAGGGTGCCCGTACCGGCCTCGCCTCCGTCGTCACCGGCCTCTTCTTCGCCGCCTGCCTCTTCTTCACCCCGATCACCCAGATCGTCCCGGGCGAGGTCGCCTCGGCCGCCCTCGTGGTCATCGGCGCGATGATGATGCAGAACGCCCGCCACGTGGACTGGTCCGACAGCGCGACCTCGATCCCGGTCTTCCTGACCGTCGTGATCATGCCGTTCACCTACCAGATCACGGCCGGTGTCGCCGCCGGCGTCATCTCCTACGTGGCCATCAAGGTCGCGCAGGGCAAGGCACGCGAGGTCGGTGGCTTCATGTGGGCCCTGACCGGCATCTTCGTGATCTATTTCGCCCTCCACCCCATCGAGGCGTGGCTCGGGGTGAAGTAGGTCCGGGCATGATCCGTACCTGACCCTCCACGCATCCGATACTGGAACCCGAACCCTCCGAGGAGGCCGCACATGCTGGACATCGCCGAAGAACTCAACCGGTGGGTCGAGCAGGGGCGCGACTTCGCCGTCGCCACGGTCGTGGCGGTCGGCGGCAGCGCCCCGCGGCAGCCCGGAGCCGCACTCGCCGTGGACGGCGAGGGCACGGCCATCGGTTCGGTTTCCGGCGGATGCGTGGAGGGCGCGGTGTACGAGCTGTGCCGCCAGGCGCTCGAGGACGGCGAGACCGTCCTGGAGCGCTTCGGGTACAGCGACGACGATGCCTTCGCCGTGGGCCTGACCTGCGGCGGAATCATCGACATCCTCATCACCCCGGTGCCCGTGGGCTCCCCGCGGCGCGAGGTGCTGGCCCGTGCGCTGGCCGCCGCCGCGCACGGGGGGACGGCCGCCGTGGCCCGGATCGCCGAAGGCCCCGCCGAGCTGATGGGCCGCGCGCTCCTCGTCCAGGCCGACGGCTCCTACGACGGGGGTTTCGGCGGACACCCCCTGCTCGACCGCACCATCGCCGGGGAGGCCCGCGCCATGCTCGACGCCGGCCGGACCGGCGTCCTGGAGATCGGCGCCGACGGCAGGCTCTGCGGAGAGCCGCTGAAGGTGCTCGTCGAGTCCAGCGTCCCGCCCCCGCGGATGATCGTCTTCGGCGCCATCGACTTCGCCTCCGCCCTGGTGCGGATCGGCAAGTTCCTCGGCTACCGCGTGACCCTGTGCGACGCCCGGCCGGTCTTCGCCACGAGGAATCGTTTCCCCGACGCGGACGAGATCGTGGTCGACTGGCCGCACCGCTACCTGGAGGGCACCGAGGTCGACGGCCGGACCGTCCTGTGCGTGCTGACCCACGACGCCAAGTTCGACGTACCGCTCCTCGAACTGGCCCTGAAGCTCCCCGTCGCCTACATCGGCGCCATGGGCTCCCGCCGCACCCACGAGGACCGCAACGAGCGGCTCCGCGCGGTGGGCGTGACCGAGCTCGAACTGGCCCGCCTGCGCTCCCCGATCGGCCTGGACCTCGGCGCCCGCTCCCCGGAGGAGACCGCGCTGTCCATCGCCGCCGAGATCGTCGCCAACCGCCGCGGCGGCACCGGGGTCTCGCTCACCGGCGCGCACATCCCGATCCACCCCGACCCGTCGCAGACCGTGGTCAGCCGGATCGGCTCCGTCGCTTGAAGCGGGGCTGAGCGGCCGTAGCGCCGGCCGGGCACCCGCACACGTACCGGTACCCGTACCCGTACCCGCACGCGCACACGCACACGCACACGCCGAAAGGGCACGACCCCATGGGGGTTGTGCCCTTTCGGCGTTCCGTCTATTTTACCCGCCGGTAACAGCATGTGGTCCGCCCAGCCCTTCCGCTCCACCTCATTCACTCCACCCTCACCCCCCTTACGGAGTCGAACGGATGTTACGAAGCCTGCGCACCCGGTACCCGATGGCCGCGGTCCTCCTCGCCGCCACCGCCGTCACCGCCCTGGCCGCGCCCGGCCGGGCGGCGGCCCCCGCCGAACCCCTGCGCGAGGTGCTGTTCGTCGGGAACAACTGGGACGGCACCGCCGACGCACTCGCCTCGACCGGCGACCTCGCCCGGATCGGCCGGATCAACGTGATCCCCGACAAGGAGGAGCGGCTGCGGGAGATCTACCTCAATCCCGTCAAACTCGCCTTCTTCCTCGGCATCCGGGCCGGTGCCGGAGAGGGCCACGACCAGTTCGCGGACGACATGTACACCACCCCGGACGGCTCCGCGGTCGTGGTCTCCCGCCCCAGCTTCGCCGACGTCGTCTCCATCGACGTGCGCACCGGCCGGATCAACTGGCGCTTCCCCGTGGCCGGCTACCGCGCCGACCACATGGCGGTCTCGCCCGACGGCACCCGCGTCGCCGTGTCCGCGTCCACCGCCAACACCGTGCACGTCCTCGACATCTCCACCGGCCGCCAGGTCGGCTCGTTCGCCACCGGCGACAAACCGCACGAGAACACCTTCAGCCGCGACGGCCGTTACCTGTGGAACAGCTCGATCGGCGACGTGACCTCCGCCCTCGACGCGCCCTGGCTGGACTGGACGAAGGGCGACCGGAAACTCACCGTCGTCGACGCGCGGACCTTCCGCACGGTCCGGGTGATCGACATGCGCGAACGCCTCGACGCCTTCGGCCGCCGCGACCTCTCCGACGCCGTCCGGCCCATGTCCTTCAGCCCCGACGAATCGAAGATCTACTTCCAGGTGTCGTTCTTCAACGGAGTCGTCGAGTACGACGTGGCGACCGACCGGATCACCCGGATCAAGGAACTCCCCGTCAACCCCGCCACCAGCACCGACCGCACCACCTGGGTCAACGACTCCCGCCACCACGGCCTGTCGATGAGCCCCGACGGCACGAAGCTCTGCGTCGCCGGGACCATGGACGACTACGCGACCGTCGTGGACCGCGCCACCCTCGCCCAGGGACCGCTCGTCCCGGCCGACAAGCCCTACTGGGCCACGGTCGACGGCGACGGCACCGCCTGCGTCATCTCCGAGAGCGGCGCCGACCGGGTCACCGCCATCGACTTCGCCACCGGAGCCAAGCGGGTCTCCGTCCCGGTCGGCGACCACCCCCAACGGGTCCGCCTCGGGCACGTTCCGGCCGGCTGGAGCGGCCCCACGCCCTCCTGAACGGGCGGATCCCGCCATTATGGGGTGACCAGTCCGCGATGACCGATTAGTCTCCGGATCATGGTGGACATCCGCGAGGTACCCGAGGCCGACATCGACCGCGCCCAGGAGCTCGCGTACCTGGTCTTCCACGACCGCCCGGAACGGGAGGCGCGCGAACGCCACCACCGCCTGCTGAGCGGCTGCGACCGGCTCGGCGCCTACGACGGGGAGGCGCTCGTCGGCTTCATGGCCGCCCACCCCTTCCGCCTCTCGGTCCCGGGCGCCGACCTCGACTGCCCCGGAATCACCTTCGTGTCCGTCGCCCCTACCCACCGGCGCCGGGGCGTCCTGACCGCGCTGATGGAGGAGCGGCTGCGCCGGGCCCGGGCCGCGGGCAGCCCGATCGCCGCCCTGTGGGCATCCGAACCGGCCATTTACGGCCGGTTCGGCTACGGGCCGGCCACCCAGGGCATCGCCATCGAGATCGACTCCGCCCGGCCGCTCGCCCTGCGGATCGCCCCCGACCCGCGCCCGCTGCGCCTGGTGGACCCGGCCGACGCCCTCGACGTGATCGCCCCGTACCACGAGGCCGCCCGCAGCACCCGGGCCGGCCGGCCGACCCGCAGCCCCGAACGCTGGGAGCAGGAGTGGCTGTCCGAACGGGACGAGGAGGACGAGGAGTTGGGCCCGCCCCGGATCATCGCCCTCGGCGAGGCCGGACAGCCGGTGGCGGGCTACGTCCTCTACCGCACGAAGCCGCAGGACGACACGGGCCCCTTCCCGGGCCACACCCCGGGCCTGGTCCGCGTCGACGAACTGGAGGCCGACACGCCCGCCGTCGCCGCCGCGTTGTGGGGCTGCGTGGCCTCCCTCGACCTGACCGGCACCGTCCGTGCCCGGTGCCGCCCGGCCGACGACCCGCTGCTGCACTTCGCCGCCGACCGGGACCAGGTCAGGGTCACCGCCCAGTTCCCGGCGCTCTGGCTGCGCCTGGTCGACGTGGCCGCCGCGCTGACGGCCCGGACGTGGGCGGCCCCGGTGGAACTCGTGCTCCAACTGGCCGACGTACGGCTGCCCGCGAACGCCGGGCGGTTCCGGCTCAAGGCCGGGCCGGGCGGGGCGACGTACGAGCCCGCCCGCGCGGCCCCCGACCTGACTCTGGACGTAAGGGAGTTGGCCGCCTGCTACCTGGGCGGGACCAGGGCGGCGGAGCTGGTGGCGGCCGGGCTGGTGAGCGAACACACCCCGGGCGCGGCGGCCGCCCTGGACGCGGCCCTGGGGGCGGGGCCGCTCCCGCACACGGGGGACGAGTTCTGACCTCAGGCGGGGAGGCGGATCCGGGCGGCCGCCATGCCGAAGCCGGAACCCCCGATGGCGGCGGACGGGGCATCGGCCGGTGCCCCCAGGTCCTCCTCGCGGTAACGGCCGCACTTGCGGTGCCAGTTGAGGATCCCGGCCATCCAGTCCTTCAGCTCCCCGACGTACGCGTCGAGCCCGGCGCGCGCCTCCCGGTCCAGCTTCCAGTCGTCGTAGAGCAACGGCAGCTGCGTCGCGACGATGTGCTCGAACTCCTCGGTGCGCTGCGTCATCAGGTCGTGGCAGATGTGCAGGGCCTGCGCGTAGCCGATGTCGAAGAAGTTCCGGGTGACGAGGACGTGGTTGTGGACCTCGCCCTCGACCTCGACTTCCTTCTGGTAGGAGAAGACGTCGTTGATCAGGCAGGCGGTGTCGGCCGCCGCGTTCTCCAGCGATCTGATCGTCCCCGAGCGGTAGATCTCCTCTGGGATGCCCCGGCCGGACTGGCCGAGCCGGCACAGGTACATCGTCAGGTGCGAGCCGAAGGTGTGGCGGCGCATCTCGGCGTAGTCCACCGGGTCGGGGATCCGGTTGAGGATCTGGTTCTCCACCTCCCACACCCAGCTCTCCAGCATGCTCACGAGCGTGGTCCGGAACTCGGCCCGGACCTCCGCGCCCATGCCTTCGGTGGTGCGCACCCACAGGTCGGCGAGGGAACGCTCCAACACGGTCAGCGGCAGCGGCTGTTCGGCGTGGTCGACGGGGATCATCGAGATCAGCCGGGCGGTGGCCGCCTTGGCGGCCGCGAGGTTCCCGGACCGGGCGAACACCGCCGGGTAGTAGTCGTCCCCGTACGTCCCCCAGGTCAGCCAGCACGCGTTGAGCAGCAGGGCCCCGGGCGTGGCGTCGGGGTCGATGCCGGCCGAGCAGAGGGCGAAGTCGTAGCCGCGCAGCTTCTGTTCGTTCCAGATCGTGGAGCCGGGATCGCCCGGCTGCGGGTCGAGCAGGCCCATCCGGCGCGCCCACTCCACCGATCCCTCGCGGGCGGCGGCGAGGTGGGGGCTGAGGGAGAGCGCGAAGGGCATGTGGATGTCCGGGATCACGGACGGGCCGGTGCGTTCGAAGGGGACGTGGGTGAAGGAGCGGGCGCGCAGCTCCATCGACCGCCGGGTGAAGGCGGAACCGAGGTCGAGCGCGGTGGTGCCGAGGCCGCTGGGGAGGAAGGGCAGGGTGACCGGGGCGGTGGCCTTGGCCTCCGCGTTCATGTAGCGGCTGGAGACCATGTGCCATTCGTGGCCGCCCGACTGCCAGTCCTGCAGGCCCTTGGTGTAGGCGAGGACCGCCGCGATCTCGGCGGGGTCCATGGCGTGGTCGGCGAAGAGCTGGGGGAGTTCGACGAGCGCGGTCTGCTCGAACTGCTGGAGGCGGGAGGTGAGCAGGTCGTTGGAGGCCTCCGCGGCCTCCTGGGTGGAGCAGCCGAGGAAGGTCTCCAGCACCAGGACGGCGTTGGAGAGCTCGCCCTCGTCGGCGACCTCGCGCTGGTAGGAGAAGATGTCGTTCCTGATGTGCACGGCGTCGGCGAAGGCGTCGCGCAGCACGCCGAGCGGCCGCGAGTGCGCCACGCGCGCGGGCACCTCGGCGGAGACGTACTCGATCAGCCCTGCCGACCAGGGGGCACCGCCCACCTTGCGGCGCATCTCGATGTACTCCAGGGGGTTCGCCACCCGCCCGATGTTGATGTTGGCGAGCTCCCACATCGACTCGTCGAGCAGGTTCTTCGTCGACAAGGAGAACCGTTCCCGCCAGTCCGTCGACATGGCCGGGACGGTCCGCGCCCACAAGTCCGCGAGCCCCGCCTCGACGGGGTTGGTGGCCTCGGGGAACCCCGCGGCCAGGTCCATCGGCATGAAGGCGGCGAGCCGGTCGAGGTACGCCTTGGCGCCCTCGCGGTCCTGGGAGCGCTTGTACATCTCCAGGAAGTGGTCGTCGAAGAAGAAGACCCACACGTACCAGTCGGTGACCAGGTCCAGCGCGTCACCGTCGCAGTCGGGGTGGGTGTACGCGCACAGCAGCGCGTAGTCGTGCGAGTCGAGGTCCTTCTCCTCCCAGACCCCGGACCCCTCCAGCATGCCGAAGCCGCGCGCCCACCGCTTGGTGTGGACCCTCGCCTCCTCCAGGTGGGGGTTGAGTCGCGCCGGATAGGGCACGTAGAAATCCGGCAGTTGGAACGGCTGCGTCACGACGGGCAGGGCCTTTCGCTCAGGGGCACGGGGACCGGCGGTTCCCGTCCCCCGCACGAGATCAGCAGGGCCCTACCCGCGGCGGCAGCCGGACAAGGGGGATTTCACTTCATCAGGTGACACCGGCCCATTTCCCCGACGCCCACCCCCGGCACGGGCTAGCAGGGCGCCGGGGAGGGTATCCGCGTACGGGCCGCGCTCAGCGGAGCTTCTTGACCTGCGCCGCGACGACCGCGGCGGGCGGCTCGGCGGCTCCGGACGCGCTGCGGGCGGTGAAGGTCGCGGTGGTGGTCCCCTGGCGCACGAGGACCACCTCGATCGAGGACTTCACGCCGTCCTGCTCCTGCTCGGCGCTGTAGGCCACGCTCTCGTCGCCGCCGGTGGCGGGAGCCGCCACAACCTTGGTGATCTTCGCCTTGTCGGTGCCGCTGACGGCGTCGAAGCCGCCACCGCATGCCTGGCCGCCCGCCCTGACGTCGGCGAGGACGCTGCCGGCCTTTGTGCCGGACCAGGAGTGGAGTGAGACCTTCGTCGTGGTGGTGCCCTTGGTCGCGCTGGTGTGGACCTGGCCGAGCGTGTTGGTCATCACGCCGCCCAGGAGCACGGTGGCGAGGTCTCGGCATTCCGGCTTGTCCGAGGAGACGACCGCGCCCTGGAACGCTTCCTCGACCTTGTGGCTGGGCAGGTCCTGGGCCGTCAGCAGGCGGGCGGCGAGTTCGCCCTCGTCGAAGGGCTTGGGGGTTTGGGACCTGGGCGCCGAGGAAGGCGCGGTACCGGCGTGGGTGTCCTTGCCGGTGCCGGTGCCGGTGCCGCAGGAGGTGATCAGCATGATCACGGCCGCTGCGGGAACGACACGGCGGGCGTAAGGGAAGCGCATGGGGTGCCTGTCTGGTGAAGGGAGGGCGAACGCCCGGCCGGGAGCGTTCTCCGGCCGGGCGTTCGTTGGTGTGGCGGCTGGTTATCCGAGGGTGCGGGCGGTGGCCCAGTCGTCTTCCTCGACGCGTTGGCCGTTGCCGATGGTGGTGCGGCCGCCGTTGTAGAGGTGGAGGGTTCCGTCGTTGCGGGTGAGGTAGAGGTCGGGGATGCCGTCTCCGTTGACGTCGGGGGTGCCGCGTAGGAGGGGCCAGGTGGTGCTGTCCCAGCCGGTGGTGCCGTAGGTGAGGTCCTTGCCGTCGGCGGAGTTGACGGCGAGGGCGAGGGAGTTGATGTCGGCGCCGCCGTTCGGGCCGGGCTTTCCGCGGCGCAGGGCGAGGCCGCGGTTGGGGTCGGCGTCGTCGCGGAAGAGGAGGTCGGGGACGCCGTCGCCGGTGACGTCGCGGACGTCGATGATGTCGCGTTTGGTCCAGCTGGTGGCGGAGAGCTGGCGGGCTTCGGTGATGGAGGCGCCGCTGTATCCGGTGAGGACCCAGAAGGTGTCGCCGGCGGTGGCGAAGATGTCCTCGGCGTGGTCGCCGTTCATGTCGGGGACGACGACGATCTGGGTGAGGGTGGCCGGGTCGGGTGCGCCGGCGGGGAGGAGGATTTCGGTGCGGCGGCTGATGTCGAAGCGGCCGTTGCCGTCGCCCTGGTAGACGTAGAGCTTGCCGTCGGGCATGCGGGCGATGAGGTCGGTGATGCCGTCGCCGGGGTACCAGTCGGTGGAGTGCGCGATCAGTGCGCTCTTGCCGGTGGCGTCCTTCCAGTAGCCGGCGGGGGCGGGTTTGCCGTTGTCGGTGGCGGCGGGCATCCAGGCGTCGACGTCGCCGGTGGCGTCGGCGGGGTAGACGCGCAGGTCGCCGGCCGCGTCGATGGCCAGGAGGTCGGCCTTGCCGTCGCCGGTGACGTCGCCGGGGCCGTCGAGGCCGGGGCGGGGGCGGACGTAGAAGGTGTAGATGAACGGGTCGGAGACGTTTCCGGCCTTGTTGACGATGCGGACGTAGAAGAGGTTCGGTCCGGCGTTGTCGGGGTTCACGTCGACGGTGACGGTGTCCTGCCCGGCGGCGGGGACGGCCTTCTTGTCGTAGACGGGGTGGTTGAGGGACCACTGGAACTCGCGGATGTCGGCAGGGTTGGTGCCGCCCGCGATGACGGTGATCTTGCCGGGGGAGAGGGTGTTCTTGCTCCACTCGGCGCCGTCGGGGCCGGGTGCGGGGAAGTCGTCGGAGCGGATCGTCGGCTTGACCGGCTGGCTGTGGTCGACGGTGAACGTGCACGGCTTGTCGGTACCGGCCGGGCCCACGCCGGAGGTGGATCCGTCCCAGTCGTTGGCCGTGGCGGTCCAGGAGTAGGAGGTGTTCGCGGCGAAGGACTCCCAGGGAATGGTGGTGCGGGCGACGCCGTAGCTGTCGGGCCAGATCCACTGGTCGAAGACGGTCTGGTTGTCGGCGGTGCGCCAGACCTTGAACTGGATCTGCTTGAGGTTGCCGTCGCCGTCGCGGCCCTGGACCTCGAACATGACGTCGGACTTGCCGACCTTGTTGAAGGGGGCGTCGGTCACGCACAGCCCGCCGGGGACGGTGTCCATGCCGGCGACGGTGGGCTCGTCGGGGGCCTTGTTGTACTCGACCTCGATGTACGGGGCGCTCTCACCGTTGGCCTGGAACTTCTTCCAGTAGCTCGCGTCGCTCTCGTTCGGGGAACGCACGCCGAGGGTGAGGTTCTGCCAGGCGCCGCGGGCGCCTTCCTCGACCTTCGACTTGATGTCGATGCCCACCCAGGAGTCCGGGCAGGAGCTGTTGTAGCCGTGACCGGTGGTCGCTCCGGCGATGCGGTTGCCCCAGAACGTGCCGTTGTCCGTGTTGTTCCAGGTGCTGGAGCTGGTGATCAGCGGGGTGTGGTAGACGTCGAAGGCCCTCGGGTCACAGCCCCAGGAGTACGTCTGCAGCATCCGCAGGTTCGCCGTACGGATCTGCGAGCCGTAAAGCTGGCTGCCGAAGTCGAAGATGAACGCCGCCCGGGACGTACCGCCGGTCGTCGACTCGTAGCCGACACGCGCCTCGGGGGTGCCGGAACCGCTGTTGTAGTTCTGCCCGTTCCAGAAGCTGGAGCCGCCCTCGGTCTTGTAGAAGGTCGTCCAGTTCTGCTTGTGCCCCTTGAACGAGGGGTCGATGAACACCGGGTACACGGTGTCGCCGTCGTTCAGCAGCTGCGCGTTCGGCGTCACCGTCAGCACGTTCTCCGTCGACAGCGCCGCCCCGGCCGCCTTGGCGTGATTGCCCTCCGCGCCGTTCAGACCGGGCAGCGCGAGGGTGGGGTGCTCCTTGGCCTCCGGCGCCGGCTTCGCCTGCGGCTCGCCCTCGGTGACGGCGACCTTGCCCGCGGAGTCCCACATGAACGGGGTCGGGGAGGCGGCGATCTCCTGCCCCTGAGCGTCCTGGGCGCTGACGGACTTTGACGCCTCGTCCAGGTGGAAGGTCAGATCGGGGGAGGACAGCTGATAGTTCAGCTGGCCGAGCAGCGGGTCGGTGGCAGCCTGCTTGTCCTTCACGACCAGCACGTGCGCGTAGCCACCGTCTTGCGCCGTCATCACCAGGTCGATACCCGGGCGGACGTTCTCGTAAAGGGCCCGTGGGCCGGAAATGACCGGCTGGGGCAGCGGCCCCGGCCACGATACGACCAGATCGTGCCCATCGGTATTCAGCCGTACGAGCTCGCTCCACTCGGGGACGGGCCCGTCGGCCTTCGCGACCGCGGGGCGTACCAGCGCCACCCGGGACACACCGCGCGACGCACGGTCCCCACCACCGGCCCCAGCCTTGCTGCCCGCACTGAACACGACGCGCGTGTTCACGGCCTTCGCTGCGAACCCGCCCTCCACCCGCTCCAGGGTCGTGTCGACCGGCTTCCAGACATTGCCGACCTTGGCCCGCGTCGCCAGACTCGAAACCCGCAGCTTGAACGTCCCGCCCGGCTGCGCCCACGTGCTGCTGTGCGCGGTCGCCTCGGTGGTGACCTCGACCTCTTTCCCGGTCTTGGCGGCTTCCCGGCGGGCCTCGGCGGCGGTGACGGGCACACCGGCACCACGTGTCGGCTCGGCCTGTGCGCGCGGCTTGACGCCCTCGCCCGGGAGGCTCAGGCCGACGGGTACCGCCACGGCGACGGCCAGCAGCGCGGCGAGGCCACCGAGGTTCCGGCGGCGCTGGAACCAGCGGCGTGGAGAGGCAGCGTCATCAGCCTGCTTTCTTTCCGACACCACTGGCGAACTCTCGCCCGAGGATTCATTTTCGGACACGACAAATTCTCCCCCCTCGGGCGCGCGAAATCCGCCACCCCTGGGTGTTCGCAGGTAATGGGCCCGTTAGCCGGGCGGCACGAAGAGCCGGCTCCCCGACCGGCCTTCGCGCATGAAATGTGCGGACTGAGCATGCCGTACCGCGTGGCGTCCGTCACCTGCGAAGACTCCTTGCGGGTGGTCGACTTGTGCGATTTGTTGGCATCTATGTATTTCGTAAGTGACATACTCCACATCCGATAGCTTCCTATGGCTTTTGATCGCTTCGGAGCCGCAGAATCAGCGAACTATTTGCCAGTTTCCTGCTACACGTGTGTCTTCACCGTGGGCAGATCGTGGGGGGTCCACATGTCGCCGTTCTCGGCGCATAATTTCCGCCTGCCCGGAAACGAGAGATCGCGCGCGAAACGCACGCGTCTCGCCGGGCGCACCGGCATCACCGTCTCGGTGGCGCTGATCGCAACTCTCCTGCCGATTCAGGCCTGGGCAGCACCACCGGGTGGCCGGGACGGCGTGCAGCTTCCCGGGCTGCAGCAGGACATGAAGGCCAAGCTCGACAAGGTCGAGGCCGCCAAACTCGAAGGTTGGGCCGGAGCTCCTGCCCAGTCGCCGCCCGAGTACGAGCCGTCGAAGATGACACCTCCGGCGGCCGGCAGCGTCGCGGTACCGCTGACCGGTGACCAACTGGTGCAGGCGGGCACGCTTCCCGTGAGCATCGGCAAGGCCTCTCCGACGCCGGAGAACCCGACGCCCCCGGCGCCCTCGGGCATCTGGACGGTGGGTGTCGAGAATCGCGCGGCGACCGAGGCGGCCAACGTCGACGGCGCGCTGATCAAGGTCACTCCGCCCGCTGAGGGCTCGACACCGGTCGACGTCCAGCTGGACTACAAGAAGTTCAAGGACCTCTACGGCACCGAGTGGGCCACCCGCCTGCAGCTCAAGCAACTACCCGCTTGTTTCCTGGACACCCCGCAGCTCCCCGAGTGCTCCGTCGCCCAGGACGTCCCGAGCGTCAACGACGCCGCCACCGGCACCGTCCGCGCCACCGTCGACCCGGCCACCACGCCCGGCCAGGGTCTGCGCACCATGACCGGCGGCAGCGGCGGCCCGATGGTCCTCGCCGCATCCGACGGCGCCTCCGGCGCGGGCGGCACCTACAAGGCGACCTCCCTGTCGCCCAGCGGGTCCTGGAGTGCGGGCGGCAGCGGCGGCGGCTTCTCCTGGTCCTACCCTCTCACTGTGCCGGCTTCGCCGGCCGGACCCACCCCGAAGATCGGGTTCTCCTACTCCTCACAGGCGGTCGATGGAAGGACGTCGGTAGCCAACGGTCAGGCCTCTTGGATCGGTGATGGCTGGGGCTACGAGCCAGGGTTCATCGAACGCCGCTACCGATCCTGCTCGGACGACCTCAAGGCAACCCCGAGTCGGCCGAACAACGACAATGCCACGGACAAGAAGAAGGGCGACCTGTGCTGGACCGGTGACAGCGTGGTCATGTCGCTGGGCGGCTCCACGACCGAGCTGCTTCACGACACCGTCACAGGCGCCTGGATCCCGGCCAATGACGACGGTTCCAAGGTCGAACGCAAGACAGACCCGAGCGTTGCCAACGGTGCGAAGGACGGCGAGTACTGGGTCGTCACCACGCGTGACGGCACCCGGTACTTCTTCGGCCGCAACGATGTCGACGGCGCGGGCAGCCGCCCCGTCACGAACTCGGTCCTCACTGTGCCGGTTTTCGGCAACCACGAGGGAGAGCCCTGTTATCAGACGTCGTTCGAGGCTTCCAGCTGCGTCCAGGCCTGGCGCTGGAACGCGGACTACGTCGAAGACGTCCACGGCAACGCCATGATCATCGACTGGGCGAAGGAGACCAACCGCTACGCCAAGAACGCCAAGTACAAGGAGCCCGTCGCATACGACCGGGCTGGCTATCCGACCCAGATCACCTACGGCCTGCGCAGCAACAACCTCTCCGGCCCGCCGGCCGCCAAGGTCGATTTCCAAGTTGCCGAACGGTGCGTCAAGGAGGGTGCCACACAGTGCTCCAACGCCGAGTTCGAGGGCAACAACTACGGTGAAAAGCAGCCATGGTGGGACACGCCTTCCACGCTCTACTGCAAGGAAAGTGCAAAGGACTGCTATGTCACCTCGCCGTCCTTCTGGACGCGTAAGCGCCTGACCACCGTCACCACCTCCGCTCAGCGCACCGAAGGGTCCACCGCTTTGTCCCTCGTGGACCGATGGACCCTTGCACAGTCCTTTCCCCGGCAGCGCACTGACACTCACCCGCCGCTCTGGCTGGAGTCGATCACCCGCACCGGCTACGGCACGACCAAGGATGCTGCCGGAAACCAGGAATCCGCTGCGCTTCCCCCGGTTTCCTTTGTTGCCAACGTCCAGGACATGCCCAATCGCGTCGCAACCAGCGTGACCGACGCGACCCCTGACTTCGACCGTTTGCGCGTGGAGACCATCCGCACCGAGACGGGCGGCGAGATTTCCGTCGACTATTCCTCTCCCTGCCCCGTTGGCAGCACCCATCCGAAGCCGGAGGAGAACACCACCCGCTGTTTCCCCGTCAACTGGTCCCCAGACGGCGAGCTCGAGAAGCCCCCGCTGGAATGGTTCAACAAGTACGTCGTCGACAAGGTCACTGAGAAGGACCGCGTAGCCCGCCAGCCTGACGTCACCACCAGCTACACCTATGAAGGCGACGCGGCCTGGGCCAAGGACACCGACGAGTTCACCAAACCCGAGCTGCGTACCTACAGCGAATGGCGCGGCTACGGCAGCGTCGTGGTGAACAAGGGAGTGGCCGCGAACGCGGGTAAGCCCGATGCCACCGAGCAGTCCCAGACCCGCACCCGCTACTTCCGCGGCATGTCCGGCGACGCCGGCCGCGCCAAGATCACTATCAAGGACTCCACCGGGGCCGAAGACCTCGGAGAGGACGTTCTCCAGTTGCAAGGACGAGAAGCCGAGACGATCACTTACACGAAGGCTGGAGGTGAGATTTCCTCGAGGGTGTTGAACTGGCCCTGGCTGCAGAAGACAGC
Organism: Streptomyces sp. NPDC004667; assembly: GCF_040609475.1. Lineage (NCBI taxonomy): Bacteria > Bacillati > Actinomycetota > Actinomycetes > Kitasatosporales > Streptomycetaceae > Streptomyces > Streptomyces sp. NPDC004667. The sequence goes on from NZ_JBEXKC010000023.1 coordinate 39,029, forward strand.
GTCCAAGCCCAGGGACGGCACCACACCCCTCGAAGCGTTCCGCACAGGCACCGCACGTACCGACGCGATGCAGGCGATCAGCGGCGGCCGCACGCAGATGCTCCGCACCCGCAACACTTTTGAGACTTCGTACGGTCTACCTCAGACCGTCGAAGTCGAAGTCCTAACGTCGAACGGGACTGGATGGACGTCGTCGAACCAGCAGTGCATGACGGCCACCTACGTCCACAACACCGCCAAGCACCTGATCGGCCTGGCTCAGCGCACGCGCACCACCGCGGGCGACTGCACTAAGGCCGCCACCGGCCAGGTCCTGGCCGACAGACGGTTCTCATACGATGCTCCCAACAACTTCGGCTCAACGCCGGACAAGGGACTCCAAGTCCAGACAGACTCCCTTGACGGTGCAGGTACCGGCTGGGCTACTGAGGTCCGCACGGACTTCGACGCGCTCGGCCGCCCCATCAAGAATTACGACGCCGCCGGGAACGCCACCGGGACCAGCTACAGCCCTGCGACCGGCGCAGTCTTCACCACCGTGATCACCAACGCCCTCGGCCACACTGTGACGGCCAAGTCCGAACCGGGCCGCGGCAGCGTCCTGGAGACCGTGGATACCAACGGCCGCAAGGTGAGCACGGCCTACGACGCCCTCGGGCGCACGACTGGGGTCTGGACACCCTCGCGCAAGCAGGGCACTGACAAAGCGGCGGTCACCTACAGCTACCAGATCACGGAGCACGAGCCTCCGGTTGTCACTACCAATGCCCTGCAGGACGACGGCACCTACAAGCAGGCCGTCACGATCTACGACGGTCTCCTCCGCCCGCGCCAGACCCAGGGCGAGGCCGTCGGCGGTGGCCGCATCATCACCGACACCCTGTACAACGCAAACGGAGTGGTCAGCCAGACGAACAACGCCTATTACGCCGAAGGGGCGCCCTCGAAGTCGTTCTTCGTCCCTGAGAGCGTCTTCCACGTACCGAACTCAACCAAGGCAGCCTACGACGGTCTCGGCCGGACCGTCAGTCTGACCACGTTGTACGCGGACGTCCCTCAGTACTCCGCCACCACTCAGTACGGGGGCGACTTCACTCTCACTCGCTCGGCCATGTCCGTCGACGGCAAGACCCCCCTCACGGGTAGCCGGGCCGCGAAGTCCTGGAAGGACCCGCTCGGACGTACCACAGCCATCGAGCACGCCACCGCTACCGACCTCACCACCTGGAACCGGACCTCCTACTCCTATGACGTGCGCAGCCAGCTCTCGCAGGTCACCGACGCGGCCGGCAACAAGTGGACTTACGGCTACGACGCTCGTAACCGCAAGACGTACGCGGAAGACCCGGACACGGGACGGTCGGAGTACGGCTACAACAACCTCGACCAGCAGATCTGGACGAAGGACTCGACCGGGCGCACCCAGTACAACATCATCGACGCCCTGGGCCGCATGACCGAGCTGCGTGACAACGCAGCCGACGGCCCCCTAGTCGCGTCCTGGACCTTCGATACGCTGCCGGGCGCGAAGGGCAAGCCCGTCGCCTCCACGCACTACGAGGGCGGGGTGGCATACACAAGCGAGGTCACCGGCTACGACAGCGAGTACCGGCCGACCTCATCGAAGATCACCATCCCGGACGCGCCTGCGACGAAGGGCCTGGCCGGCACTTACGCCTACGCCACCACCTACACACCAACCGGCAAGGTCCAGTCGACCACCCTGCCCGCTACCCCAGGTGGCCTCGCGGCAGAGAAACTGGTCACCCGTTACAACGCCGACGGTATGCCCCAGACCCTCTCGGGCCTGTCCTGGTACACCGCCGACATCAAGTACAGCCCCTTCGGCGAAGTCCTACGCACGGCATCCGGCAACGCCCCTAACCGGGTGTGGACGACCACCCTCTACAACCAGAGCACCCGGCAGGTCTCCAATCAGATCAGCGACCGCGAAACCGGCCCGAACCGCATCAGCGACGTCTCCTACGGCTACGACATCGCGGGCAACATCACCTCGGTAACCGACACACAGCCCGCCGGCCGGGTTGACCGAACCTGCTACGCCTACGACCCGATGGGCCAGCTCAGCAAGGCCTGGACAGGTAAGACTGCGGCCTGCAACGGCCCCTCCCTGGCAGACGTCACCCCGGGCCCCGATGGTGACGGCTTCTGGCAGGAATACCAGTTCGACGCGATCGGCAATCGCACCAAGCTGACCAACCGCGACCTCACCAACCCGGCGCTGGACGACGAGACCACCTACACCTACGGGGTCACCATCACCGGCGGCGCCCAGCCGCCGCTCAAGACCCAGCCCCACGCTCTTGCCAAGACCGAAAAGACCACCCGCAACCCGGGCTCCACGGTCACCGCACTCTCGGACTACACCTACGACGCATCGGGCAACACCAAGACCCGGCGCATCGACGGCGACACCCAGACCCTGAACTGGGACCGGCGCAACAAGCTCACCTCTGCCACAAGTCCCGGCATCGGAGCCGTCTCCGTCATCGGAGCCTCGGGTAAGTGCATCGACGTTGAGAGCAGCGGCACCACCGATGGCACCCCGGTGCAGATCTACCCCTGCAACGAAACCAAGGCCCAGCAGTGGCGCCTGACCGGCGACACCGTCCGCGCCCTGGACAAGTGCCTCACGACCAGCGGAAGCAAGTTGGTCATGGCCACGTGTGACGGCAGTGACAAGCAGAAGTTCGTCTATCGGGCCGGCGACAAGTCACTGAACAACCCGGCGACCAACCAATGCGTTGATGTTCCCAACAACGCCGCCGACGGCGGTGACCTCCAGCTGTGGGCGTGCAACGCCACCGGCCCACAGCAGTTCACCTTCGACAACACCTCCACCTACATCTACGACGCCGGCGGCAACCGCCTCATCGAGGAAACCGGCAGCTCCCGCACTCTCTACCTCGGCGAAGCCGAGATCACCGTCAACAAGGCCGGCCAGGCTCTCGACGCGATCCGCTACTACAGCGGCCCCGACGCCACCACCGTCCGCCGAACCAGCGGCAAGGCCACCAACCACCAGCTCAGCGTCCAGCTTGCCGACCACCACGGGACCGCCACCACCACCGTCGACCTCGCAGCAGGCCAGAACCTCACCCGCCGCAAGTCCGACCCCTACGGCAACCCCCGCGGCACCCAGCCCGGCAACTGGCCAGGCAACCGAGGATTCCTCGGCACCGGCGTCGACGACACCAACACCGGCCTCACCCACATCGGCGCCCGCGAATACGAACCCACCACCGGCCGCTTCATCTCCGTCGACCCCATCATCGACATCACCAACCCGCTGCAGATGAACGGGTACACCTACGCCAACGGCAACCCCATCGGCGGATCCGACCCCTCAGGCCTCTTCTGTGACGGATGCAGCGTCGGAAACCCCGACAGTGTCTGGAACCCCGACCCTCCCCGCCTCAGCCACTACTGCGACGGATGCAGCGTCGGAAACCCCGACAGTGTCTGGAACCGCGATCGCGGTAGCGCACGCAGCGGCAGCGGATTCCACGGCGGCTACATCGGCGGCAACACCGGCGGGAAGAGCACCGGGAGCACCGGTGGGCGGAGCGGCGGAAACAAGAGCGGTGCGGGCACCGTGAGAATAACCATCGCAGGGCAGGATCTACCGACCCAAGAAGAACTAAACGCGCGAAATATTGTCACATACCCCAAGAGTCGGAGCTACGAAGAAAATGTCCACACTTGGGCATACAATCTCTGCTCCCCTGATTCCATCAGTAATAAGAAATTCTGTGATGTAGCCAACGGGATCGGACTGTCAACCCCCACCACCGGCGACTGGATGGCGTTTCTCGGCATTCACAATCTCTACGAATGCATCACCGGCTCAAATGAGAATGGTGAATGCGGCCAGGCAGTCAACGATGCTATTGGGGCGGTGGCCTCCGTGGGCTTCGGCATGGCAATTGGCGAAGCTGCCTCAACCTCACGCGGCGTGAAGAAAATTTGCCTCTCCCCCAATAGTTTTATCGCGGGTACTCTCATCCTGATGGCCGACGGCACTTCAAAGAGGATTGAGGACGTACGTACAGGGGATGAGGTAGTCGCGACGGACCCGGAGACCGGCGAGACCGGCGCAAAGACGGTCACCTCGGAGATCTTCACAGAAGACGACAAGGACTTCACAGACCTTACGATAACTACAGAAGACGGGTCGCAGTCCGTAACCGCGACGAAACATCACCCCTTCTGGTCCAAGTCTGCATCCGCCTGGGTCGATGCCGGACAGTTGGAGCCCGGAACGGCATTCGAGGCGATCGGCGGGAAGACCGCACGGCTGGCGGATTCGAGGCTGTACCAGGCAAGGAAGGTGACCTACAACCTCACCATTGCCGACCTCCACACGTACTATGTGCTGGCGGGTGCCACGCCGGTCCTGGTTCACAACAGTGGTGGAACTGTTAATCCCTTCCCGTCTGTTCCGAACATGAATGGGATGACTCAAACCCAGGCGTACGATACGCTTCGGACCAATGGCTTTGAGATGACGGGACCCGCTGGAGATTCTGGCGCCTGGGCTACGTTCAAGGACGCCTCGGGGAACAAAGTTTCAATAGAAATGGCGAACGGTCGTGTCGTGAGAAGCAATACGATTGACATGGGGCCGAACGTTAAAAACCGTCCGCAGCGTTGGAATCCTGATGGAACTCCCTATTCTTCGACGCAAGACCATAAAGATACGGGCGAGCATCTCAGTAATTGCCCATAGGAGTGTGTGGACGTTGAATGAATTCGGTGAGGCCGACGCGTTCAGTTCGTATGCCCGAAAGATTCAGGCAATCTCGGACATCACTGCGCGATGGACTGGCTATTGTGTTCAGACAGCGGTGTGCCAGATGGATGCGACTTGGCCTGAGGGGGACCTGACGCTCGGTTTCGTAGAGGAGGGCAGGCCGTACACGCCGGTGTGGCTACACCTTGCACGGATCCGCTACCTCCGCATGGAGGATCTGCGGGAGACGGGACCATGCTTTATCGACGGCGTCCAAGTCTCGTTGCTGCCCGCTCGACGATCCAGCTGGCCATTCGAGGCGCGCATGCACACGCTTCGGAGTTGGGAAGGCGAGTGGGGTCAGGTCGACCTGGAGTGCGAGATGGCTTGGGTGAAGATTGCTGGCCCTTGGAGCTTGGAAGCGGTCGTGCAGATTGTCAATGTGTCCCTTACTCCACCGGAGCTGGCGACCATCTCGGCTTGAGGGCGTCGACAGGGTGATTTCAAAGGGATGTAGATCTTCCAGGAAGATGTTTGATTTGTTCTACCTTGAAGGTTATATCCCGAACGTCAAATTCTCAGTGGTCAGCGGCGGCCGTCCTGTCGGGTGGTCGCCGCCGAGGTGGGCCGGGTCAGAGTAGGGACTCGGGCGGGGTCTGGAGCCAGAAGAACTCTGAACTGGCCGGGGATTCCCCATATCGAGGTGCCAACTTGGCTCCTTTTTAATATCCCATGAATTGGATGGAGCGGCCCACCGAATGGATCACTCGGTGGGCCGCTCCTGATGTTTGACGGCAGTAGTTGACGGCAACGCCAGCGGACAGGTGTTGCGCAAGCCGGCGGATCGTCGCCCTCGGCTTGGTCGCCACGGTGTCTGTGCAGGTTCGGCTGACAGGTTCGGTCACGCGGCCTGGAGGGCCGGTGTGGTCGTGACGGTCTCGAATGTGACGGGGGTCAGGCGGCCGAGTGCGGCTTGTCGGCGGCGTCGGTGATGGGGCCGCTCGACCCAGGTCGCGATCGTGATCCGCAGTTCCTCGCCGGTGGTCCAGCATCGGCGGTCGAGGACGTTCTTCCGCAGCAGGCTGAGGAAGGACTCCATGGCCGCGTTGTTGCCGGCTGCCCCGACCCTCCCTGTCGATCCGGCCATACGGGGCCGGTCGAGTGCCCGGACGAACGCACCGGCGGCCTTTCCCTCGGTGATCGTGGTGCCGCCCTGGAACGCCGAGGACTGGATGATCTTGGTGTCGATCTGGTCGCCGAAGGTGAAGGAGCACGTGCAGAGGCCGATGTCCTGACCGCCGGCGCGGCCATGCAGACGCATTTCAGCGCCGCGGCCTCGATTGACAGGTCATGTTCTTTCAGCTGGCCGAGACCTGAAGCTTGTAGTCCACAGAGACGGCAAAAGATCCCGATGATCCCCGGATGCTCAGAGTATGGCTGCCAGGTGCCAGCGGTTCCAGTTGCACCCAGAGGCCGCAGGCCTGGGTTCGCAAGCGCCCCCCGTTCTGGGTGATCGGATTACCGTCGACAGCACTGATCTGCACGGCTGTCGCCTCGTATCGTTGGGGCTCCAGAGTCTGGCCGTCGAGGACGGCATTTCCCTGAGCCGAAGTCATGAACGCGGTGCAGTCGCTTGCTTTACCCATGAGGTTCACCAGGGGGAAGGCCACTGGCACAGCTGAAGGCACTGTGCACGAGCGCGTCACGGTTTCGCCGAAGGTGCCGGCCAGGAACCAGATGCCGCCTGCCTGGCCCTGACCGCACAGGTGGCCGTCCTGATCCGAGACAGGGTTCGAGCCGCTGACGCTCGAAGCCGCCCAGGTCCACCAGCGGCCCTGCAGATCGGCAGCGCTCAACTTGGCCCGCGCGCCTGGAGAATCTGCTGAGGGCGGTGTAGACGCGGTCACCGCGCCGGTTGGGGAGCTGAGGGTGTCCGCAGAGGGCGGGGCAGACGTGGCGGAGCATGCGCTGACCAGAATCGATGCGCCGATCAGCAAGGCTATGGATCTTCCGAGGTGCATGCGCGAAGAGTATGAGGCTGTGACCCTCTTGCCCCCACGAGGGTGGCCGCCCGCGAGGCTTCCATGGCGCGATCTGGCGCCGGATCGCGATCTACCGCCAGGGGGCGGCTGATGGACTTGTGGAGCCTGACAGTAGGGCCTTCTCTCGCCGGGGTGAGGCCCATCCGTGAGACTGCCGGGGCCTCGTATCAGGCCGAGATCGATGGCATCGTCGCTGGGTGCAGTGCTGTAGGAAGTCCGGTTGATCGGAAACCCAAAGGATCCTCGACTGGGATGTATCGGATGTACAGGCCGCGGAAGTCGCCGCGAACATCGCGTTCACGGAGAGCCGGTTCCCGGTGCGGCAGGCGATGCGTGTCGCGTTTTTGGGCGTACCGTGTGCGGCAGCTGAACCGGCCTCCTCGCCCGTTTGGTGGGGGAGGAGGCCGGTTCGTGTGGGAGAGGCGGCGGCTACTCCGATTCGCCTTCGAGGTTGCCTTCCGTGTCCAGGTAGACCTGGCGGAGGGATTCGAGGATCTGGGGGTCCGGCTTTTCCCACATGCCGCGGGATTCGGCTTCCAGGAGGCGTTCCGCGATGCCGTGGAGGGCCCAGGGGTTGGCTTCCTCCAGGAAGGTGCGGTTCGTGGGGTCCAGGACGTAGGTTTCCGTCAGCTTGTCGTACATCCAGTCCGCGACGACGCCCGTGGTGGCGTCGTAGCCGAAGAGGTAGTCGACCGTCGCCGCCAGTTCGAAGGCGCCCTTGTAGCCGTGGCGGCGCATCGCCTCGATCCACTTGGGGTTGACCACCCGGGCGCGGAAGACGCGGGAGGTCTCCTCGACCAGGGTGCGGGTCTTGACCGTTTCCGGGCGGGTGGAGTCGCCGATGTAGGCCTCGGGGGCCGTGCCGCGCAGGGCGCGGACCGTGGCCACCATGCCGCCGTGGTACTGGAAGTAGTCGTCCGAGTCCGCGATGTCGTGCTCGCGGGTGTCGGTGTTCTTTGCGGCCACCGTGATGCGCTTGTACGCCGATTCCATTTCGGCGCGGGCCGCGCGGCCCTCCAGGCCGCGGCCGTAGGCGTAGCCGCCCCAGACCGTGTAGACCTCCGCCAGGTCGGCGTCGGTGCGCCAGTCGCGGGAGTCGATCAGCTGGAGGATGCCCGCGCCGTACGTGCCCGGGCGGGAGCCGAAGATGCGGGTCGTGGCGCGGCGTTCGTCGCCGTGTTCGGCGAGGTCGGCCTGGGCGTGGGCGCGGATGTAGTTGTGGGCGGCCGGCTCGTCCAGGGAGGCCGCCAGCCGGACCGCGTCGTCGAGGAGGCCGATGACGTGCGGGAACGCGTCGCGGAAGAAGCCCGAGATGCGGAGGGTGACGTCGATTCGGGGGCGGTCGAGTTCTGCGAGGGGGATGGCCTCGATGCCCGTGACGCGGCGTGAGGCCTCGTCCCAGACGGGGCGGATGCCGAGGAGGGCCAGAGCCTCGGCGACGTCGTCGCCGGAGGTGCGCATCGCGCTGGTGCCCCACAGGGACAGGCCGACCGAGGCGGGCCATTCGCCGTCGTTGTCGGTGCGGTAGCGGGTGAGGAGGGAGTCGGCCAGGGCCTGCCCGGTCTCCCACGCGAGGCGGGACGGGACGGCCTTGGGGTCGACCGAGTAGAAGTTGCGGCCCGTCGGGAGGACGTTGACCAGGCCGCGGAGCGGGGAGCCCGAGGGACCGGCCGGGACGAAGCCGCCGTCCAGGGCGGTGACCACGTGGGCGATCTCGTCCGTGGTGCCGGCCAGGCGGGGGACGACCTCGTGCACCGCGAAGGTGAGGATGTCCGAGACCGGGGTGGGGTGGCCGGCCGCGACCGTGGCGACCGCCTCCGGGGACCAGTTCGCGTCCTCCATCGCCTGGACCAGGGCGCGGGCCGTCGCCTCGACCTCGTCCGCCGAGGTGCGGGTGGCGGCCGACTCGTCCAGGCCGAGGGCCTCGCGCAGGCCGGGCAGGGCGGAGGTGCCGCCCCAGATCTGGCGGGCGCGCAGGATCGCGAGGACCAGGTTGACCCGGGCCTCGCCGGTCGGGGCGCCGCCGAGGACGTGCAGGCCGTCGCGGATCTGGGCGTCCTTGACCTCGCACAGCCAGCCGTCGACGTGCAGGAGGAAGTCGTCGAAGCCGTCGTCGTCGGGGCGCTCGTCGAGGCCCAGGTCGTGGTCGAGCTTCGCCGCCTGGATCAGGGTCCAGATCTGGGCGCGGATCGCCGGGAGCTTGGACGGGTCCATGGCGCTGATCTGCGCGTACTCGTCCAGGTGCTGCTCCAGGCGCGCGATGTCGCCGTACGACTCCGCGCGGGCCATCGGCGGGACGAGGTGGTCGACCAGGGTGGCGTGCACCCGGCGCTTGGCCTGGGTGCCCTCGCCCGGGTCGTTGACCAGGAAGGGATAGATGAGGGGGAGGTCGCCGAGCGCGGCGTCCGGCGCGCAGGAGGCCGAGAGGCCGGCGTTCTTGCCCGGCAGCCATTCGAGGTTGCCGTGCTTGCCCAGGTGGATCATCGCGTCGGCGCCGAAGCCGCCGTCCTCCGCGGCTGCCTGGATCCAGCGGTACGCCGCCAGGTAGTGGTGCGACGGCGGCAGGTCCGGGTCGTGGTAGATCGCGATCGGGTTCTCGCCGAAGCCGCGCGGCGGCTGGATCAGGACGAGGAGGTTCCCGCGGCGCAGGGCCGCCAGGACGATGTCGCCCTCCTGGTTCGAGGAGCGGTCCACGAACATGTTGCCCGGGGCTTCGCCCCAGTGTTCGGTGACACTGTCGCGCAGCTCGGCCGGGAGCTCGGCGAACCAGCGCTTGTAGTCGGCGGCCGGGATGCGAACCGGGTTGCGGGCCAGCTGCTCCTCGGTCAGCCAGTCCTGGTCGTGGCCGCCCGCCTCGATCAGGGCGCGGATCAGCTCGTCGCCGTCACCGGAGATCAGGCCGGGGATGTCGGAGGTGGGTCCGAAGTCGTAGCCGTGCGAGATGAGGGTGCGCAGCAGCTCCACGGCGCTGGCGGGGGTGTCGAGGCCGACCGCGTTGCCGATGCGGGAGTGCTTCGTGGGGTACGCGGAGAGGACGAGGGCGATCTTCTTGTCGCGGCGCTCGATGTGGCGCAGGCGGGCGTGGCGCACGGCGATGCCGGCGACGCGGGCGGCCCGCTCGGGGTCGGCGACGTAGGCGGGCAGCCCGTCCTCGTCGATCTCCTTGAAGGAGAAGGGGACGGTGATCAGGCGGCCGTCGAACTCGGGCACGGCGACCTGGGTGGCGGCGTCGAGGGGCGAGAGGCCCTCGTCGTTCTCCTCCCAGGCGCTGCGGGAGCCGGTCAGGCACAGGGCCTGGAGGATCGGCACGCCCAGCGCGGCGAGGGCGCCCGCGTCCCAGGACTCGTCGTCCCCGCCCGCCGAGGCGGTCGCGGGGCGGGTGCCGCCGGCGGCCAGGACGGTGGTGACGATCGCGTCGACCCCCTCCAGCTCGGCCAGCAGTTCCGGCTCGGGGGTGCGCAGGGAGGACACGTAGAGGGGGAGGGGCTGTCCGCCCTTGGCCTCGACGGCCTCGCACAGGGCGTGCACGAAGGCGGTGTTGCCGCTCATCTGGTGGGCGCGGTAGTAGAGCACCGCGACCCGGGGGCCGCTGTCACGGCCTGCCGTGCGCTCCAGCCGGCCCCAGGTGGGGGAGCCGGCCGGGGGCTCGAAGCCGTGGCCGGTGAGCAGGACGGTGTCGGAGAGGAACCGGGCCAGCTGGTCGAGGTTGGCCGGGCCGCCGTGCGCGAGGTAGGCGTGCGCCTCGGCCGCGATGCCGATGGGGACGGTGGAGGCCTCCATCAGCTGGGCGTCCGGGGCCTGTTCGCCGGTCAGGACCACGACCGGGCGGGTCTGGTCGGGGGCCAGGAGGACGTCGAGGCCCTCCTGCCAGGCGCGCAGGCCGCCGAGGAGGCGTACGACGACCAGGCCGACGCCGTCGAGGAGACCCGGGAGGTCGTCGAGCGGGAGGCGGGAGGGGTTCGCGAACCGGTACGGGACGGGGCCGTCCGCCGTGTTCGCGGCGCGAGCGCTGAGCAGATCGGTGTCGGACGTCGACAGCAGCAGGATCATGCGGCGGCAGGCCTTCCTCGGGGTTTCCGCGCCCCGGGCAGTGAGGACGGCGGGAGTTCCTGACTCACCCCGCGCGGGTGCTCCGCGGGGTTCACAGTGGCGGGACCGCGCCGGAATCGCACCGGGCTTCCTCCCATGTCGCCGTCCTCGGCGATGACGGGCCGAACGGTCCGTCGGAAGGTCATCTTAGGCGGCGTCGTCCCTGGCCGGGAGTGGGGGTGGGAGTGGGTGGGCCGGTGCGTGTCGGTGGGTGGCGTCGGTCGGCGGGGCCGGTGCGGGTGGGCGGGAGGTGCCGGTCGGTGGGGCCGGTGGCATCGGTCGGGCGGTGGTGGCTCCCGGCGGGGGCGGTCGGGGGTGGTGCGTACCGGTGTGGGTGTGCCGGGGTGGCAGGTCCCGGCGGGGGCGGCCGGGGCGGTGCGTCCCGGTGGGGGTGGGCGGGGTGGGGTGGCTTCGCCGGGGCTCTGCCCCGTGCCTGGTGTTCCCAATCGCCCGTGCTCCGGCGCGCCCCGCCCCGCGCCCCGGACACCACCGGGGCCGGAGACGGAACCGGGGTACGGGATCAGGGTGCCCGTTCCGGGTCACAAGGCCCGGTGACGTGCACGGGCCGGGGCCGGAAGCGGAATCCGGAGGCGGAATCCCGGTGCCGGTCCGGGGCGGCGGGGTGGCGACGGACACAGGTCGGGGGCGGGCAATCGTGGGTATGCTCGCGGCCATGCCCCAGCCCCCTTCCGCCGCATCGCGGGACGAACCCGTCATACGGGAACGCGGTGACGCCTGCCCCGGCGCGCTGCGCCTGCACGCGGCCGACGACGGGTTCCTGGCGCGCATCCGGATCCCCGGCGGACTCCTCGACGGACCGGCCGCCCTGCTGCTGGCCGACGCCGCCGAACGGCTCGGCGACGGCCACCTCGACCTCACCTCGCGCGGCAACGCGCAGCTGCGCGGCCTCGGCGAGAGCTGTGGCGGGGAGCTCGCGGAGCTGCTCGACCGGGCCGGGCTGCTGCCCGCCCCCTCCCACGAGCGGGTCCGCAACGTCGTCGCGTCGCCGCTGGCCGGCCTCGACCGGGCCGGGCTGCCGGACGTCTCGGCCTGGGTGCCGCTGCTGGACCGGCTGTTGTGCGCGGATCCGGGCGCGGCCCGCCTGTCGGGGCGGTTCCTGTTCGCCCTCGACGACGGGCGCGGCGACGTGGCCTCCCTCGCGGCCGACGTGACGCTGACCGCGTGCGGGGACGGCGCCCTGGTGTGGACCGCCGGCTCCCCGGAGGGCGTCCTGGTAGCGGCCGGTGACGCCCCCCGAGCCGCCCTGGTCGCCGCGAACCTCTTCCTCGACGCCGTCGCGCACGCCGGGACCCGGGCCTGGCGGGTGACCGAGCTTCCCGCCGAACACGCCCTGGACGTAAGGGTGTTGAGCGAGCGACTGGCCGCCGCCGGGATTCCGGGACGGGTGGCCGGTGTCCCCGCGCCCCGCGCCGCCACCTCCGAGACCGAGCCCGACACCCCCGCGCCCCGGACCGCCGCCGACGGCCCCGAGCCCGGGATCGTGGCCGGGTCCGGGTCCGGGTCCGCGTCCGGGCCCGGCGCCGCCGCCGCGCTGTCCGTGCTCGCACCCCTCGGACGGCTGACCGCCGGCCAGTGGCGGCTGCTGGCCGGGCTCACCGGCCGGATGCGGCTGACCCCCTGGCGCGGGGTCGTCGTCCCCGGCCTGACGCACCGTACGGCGGGCCCCGCGCTCGACGCCCTCGCCGGAGCCGGGCTCATCACGTCGCCCGGCGATCCCCGACGGTCCGTCACGGCCTGTACCGGGCAGCCCGGTTGCGCCAAGTCGCGGGCCGACGTACGGGCCGACGCGCGGTCCCTCGCGGCGCGGACGGCCGGCCCGCTGTCCGTGCACTGGTCCGGATGCGAGCGGCGCTGCGGGCACCCGAGGGGCACCGCCTGGGTGGACCTGGTCGCCACCCCGGACGGGTACGAGATCTCCGCGCCCGGGCGGCCCGCCGCACCGGTCGCGCACGCAGACCTGGCGGCGGCCCTCACGGCCGCCCGCAGCACCACCCCATCACCGTCGCTGTGAAGAAATGAGCGAGTACACCGTGTTCGAGTACGAGAAGGACGGCGCCGCGATCTACCGCCAGTCCTTTGCCACGATCCGCGCCGAGGCGGACCTCTCCGGGCTGCCCGCCTCCGTCGCCCAGGTCGCGGTGCGCATGATTCACGCCTGCGGGATGACGGACCTGCCCCAGGACCTCGGCTACACCCCCGAGGTCGTGCTGCGGGCGCGCGCCGCGCTGGCCGCGGGCGCGCCGATCCTGTGCGACGTGCAGATGGTGGCGAGCGGGGTCACCCGCAAGCGGCTGCCCGCCGACAACGAGGTGATCTGCACCCTCTCCGACCCGGCCGTGCCGGAGCTCGCCGCGAAGATGGGCACCACGCGCAGCGCCGCCGCCCTCGAAGTCTGGCGCGACCGGGGCCTGTTGGAGGGCTCCGTGATCGCCGTCGGCAACGCGCCCACCGCGCTGTTCCGGCTGCTGGAGATGATCGAGGAGGGCGCCCCGCGCCCGGCCGCCGTGATCGGCGTGCCCGTCGGCTTCATCGGCGCTGCCGAGTCCAAGGACGCCCTCGCCGCCCACCCCTCGGGCCTCGACCACCTGATCGTGCGGGGCCGGCGCGGCGGCAGCGCCATCGCGGCCGCCGCCGTCAACGCGATCGCGAGCGAGGAAGAATGAGCACCAGCACCACCCCGGGCAAGGGCAGGCTGTACGGCGTCGGACTCGGCCCCGGCGACCCCTCCCTGATGACCCTGCGGGCCGCCGAGGTGATCGCCGAGGCCGACGTCGTCGCCTACCACAGCGCCCGCCACGGCCGTTCCATCGCCCGTTCGATCGCCGCGAAGCACCTGCGCTCCGACCACGTCGAAGAGCCGCTGGTCTACCCGGTCACCACCGAGACCACCGACCACCCCGGCGGCTACCAGGGCGCGATGGAGGAGTTCTACGAGGCCTCCGCCGCCCGCCTCGCCGCCCATCTCGACGCGGGCCGCACCGTGGCCGTGCTCGCCGAGGGGGACCCGCTCTTCTACGGCTCGTACATGCACATGCACAAGCGGCTCGCGGACCGGTACGAAGCCGAGGTGATCCCCGGCGTCACCTCCGTGAGCGCCGCCGCGGCCCGGCTGGGCACCCCGCTCGTCGAGGGCGAGGAGGTGCTGACGATCCTGCCCGGCACCCTGCCCGAGGAGGAGCTCACCGCGCGCCTCGCCGCCACCGACTCCGCGGTCGTCATGAAGCTCGGCCGCACCTTCCCCGGCGTGCGCCGGGCGATGGAGGCCAGCGGGCGGCTGTCCGAGGCCCGGTACGTGGAACGGGCCACGATGGAGGGCGAGCGCACCGGTGTCCTCGCCGACACCGATCCCGACACCGTGCCGTACTTCGCCGTGGCCGTCGTGCCCAGCCGGATCGGCAACCCGGGCAGCGTGCCGTCCGGCCCCGGGCAGGTCGCCGTCGTCGGCACCGGGCCCGCCGGGCCGCTGTGGCTGACCGCCGAGACCCGGCGGGCGCTGGCCGACGCGGAGGTCCTCGTCGGGTACACCACCTACCTGGACCGGGTGCCGGTCAAGCCGGGGCAGGTGCGGCACGGCTCCGACAACAAGGTGGAGTCCGAGCGGGCCGAGTTCGCCCTCGACCTCGCCCGGCGCGGCAAGCGGGTCGTCGTGGTCTCCGGCGGGGACCCCGGCGTCTTCGCCATGGCCACCGCCGTCCTGGAGGTCGCCGCCCAGCCCGAGTACGCGGACGTGCCCGTACGGGTGCTGCCGGGCGTGACCGCGGCCAACGCGGCGGCCGCCGCGGCGGGCGCCCCCCTCGGCCACGACTACGCCACCATCTCGCTGTCCGACCGGCTCAAGCCGTGGGAGGTCATCGCGGAGCGGCTGCGCGCCGCGGCCGCCGCCGACCTGGTGCTCGCCCTGTACAACCCGGGCTCGCGCAGCCGGACCTGGCAGGTGGCTCAGGCCAAGGAGCTGCTGCTGGAGCTGCGTTCGCCGCAGACCCCGGTGGTCGTCGCGCGGGACGTGGGCGGCCCGGAGCAGTCGGTGCGGATCCTCACCCTGGACGCGCTGGAGCCCGCCGAGGTGGACATGCGCACGATCCTGCTGATCGGTTCCTCGCAGACGCAGGTGACCGAGCGGCCCGACGGCTCCCGGGTGACCTGGACCCCGCGCCGCTACCCGTGACCGCGCCCGCCTGAATCCCCGGTGCGGGGCCCGGTGGGGTCTCGCACCGGGGGAGGGGTGCGTACGGCCGGGGGGCGCGCGGCCCGCGCGGGTCAGCCCGCGCAGCCCGCCAGGGCGTCGGCGCAGCCCTGGACGGCCTCGGGGTCCAGGGTGAGCAACTGCCAGGACAGCACCCCGACCGGCGGCGAGTCGTCCTGCGGCTTCGGTTCGATGTGGGCCGTCAGCGGGGGGCCCACCGGGAGGTTGAGCCGGGTGGGCTCCCCGGCGGTGCACGCCACGTCGAAGGAGCGCTCACCGGGCCCGCCCTCCCGCGACAGTACGAGGGTCACGTGGGTCTCCTCCTCGCTGTCGCAGGCGATGTCGAAGCGGTACGGGCGCTCCCCGCCGGTCTCCAGGGTCTTCTCCAGCCCGGAGCGCAGGAACCCGGTGCCCCGCGCCGTCACCCGGCCCTCCCCGGCGCCCTTGCCGAGGCTCTCGTCGGCCCGCTGCAGGGCGTCGTCGGGCGCCCACGCTCTGGGGGTCGCTTTCTCGCCGCATCCGGTGACGAGCGCCGTGACGGCCAGGATCAGGGCGAGGGAGTGACGTATCCGCATTCCCTCAGCCTAGAGGGTGCGGCGGCGGGCCGGGACCGGCCGGAAGAGCCCGTTTCACCAGGGACTTCGGTCGCGCAGGCCGTTCCGTGCGTCCCGTCAGTCCCGGCCGCCGCTGCCGCCGCGGCCGTCCGTCAGTCCGCGCCGCCCGCCGCCGGGCTCGGCGTGTCCAGCCAGCGCAGGGCCGCCTCCACCGACGGGGCCTCGGCGACCCCCTCCGGGACCGCGGGGCGGCGTACGACGAGGACCGGGATCCCGGCCTCCCGGGCGGCGGTGAGCTTGGGGGCCGTCGCGGACCCGCCGCTGTCCTTGGTGACCAGCAGGTCGATCCGGTGCCGGGCGAGCAGCTCCCGCTCGTCCTCCAGCGTGAACGGGCCCCGCTCCAGGAGTACTTCCAGGCGCGGCGGCACCGGTCCGGCCGGCGGATCCACCGAGCGCACCAGGAACCAGGGTCCGGTGAGGTGCGCGAAGGTGTGCAGGCCCATGCGTCCCGTCGTCAGGAACACCCGGCGGGCGTCCAGTTCCGGCAGCAGCGCGGCGGCCCCGGCGAGGGAGTCCGCGAACGTCCAGGCGTCGCCCGGACCGGGGGTCCAGCCGGGGCGGCGCAGCGCCAGCAGCGGCACGCCCGTGAGCGCCTCGGCCTCGGAGGCGTGGAAGCTCATCCGCTCCGCGAAGGGGTGCGTGGCGTCCACGACATGGGTGACGTCGTGCCCCACGATCCAGCCGGCCAGCCCGGCGACGCCGCCGAAACCGCCGATCCGGGTCTCGCCCGGCGGCAGCACCGGCGCGGTGACCCGGCCCGCCAGCGAGGTCGTCACCCGGTACGCGGGGTGGTGCTCCAGTGCCTCCGCGAGGCGGCGGGCCTCCGTGGTGCCGCCCAGGATCAGGACGTGCGCCCGGTGTCGGTCAGCGCGGACGTGCCGGTCAGCAGCCATGCCGGTCAGCAGACGTGCCGGTCGCGCTCGGGGGAGTACAGGTGGCTGTCCGGGAACTGCTCCGCGCCCAGCGTGCGGCCCACGATGATGACGGCGGTGCGCACCAGCCCCGCCTCCTTCACCCGCGGCGCGATGTCGGCCAGGGTGCCGCGCAGGATCAGCTCGTCGGGGCGGCTGGCCATCGCGACGACCGCGACCGGGCACTCGGCGCCGTAGTGCGGCAGCAGCTCGTCCACGACCCGGTCTACGTACCGGGTGGCAAGGTGCAGCACCAGCAGGGCCCCGCTGCGGCCGAGCGTGGCCAGGTCCTCGCCGGGCGGCATCGGCGTGGCCTGCTGGGCGATCCGGGTCAGGATCACCGTCTGGCCGACGGTGGGCACCGTCAGCTCCCGCTTGAGGGCGGCCGCCGCCGCGGCGAAGGCCGGAACGCCCGGGACCACCTCGTAGGGGATCCCGGCCGCGTCGAGGCGCCGCATCTGCTCGGCCACCGCGCTGAAGACCGACGGGTCCCCGGAGTGCAGCCGCGCCACGTCCAGGCCCGCCTCGTGCGCGCGTACGCACTCGGCGACGATCTGGTCCAGGTTCAGCTGCGCCGTGTCGACCAGGCGGGCGTCCGGCGGGCACTCGGCGAGCAGCTCGCGCGGGACCAGGCTGCCCGCGTACAGGCAGACGGGGGCGGCGGCCAGGGTCCGCGCACCGCGCACCGTGATCAGGTCGGCGGCGCCGGGGCCCGCTCCGATGAAGTACACGGTCATGTCTGATCCTTCTCCTTGGTAACCGACCACTGTGTGACGGGCATCGCCTGTCGCCAGCCCGTGAAGCCGCCGACCGGCACGGCGTGCGAGACGGCCAGCTTCACCAGGTCGCCGCCGTGGCGCCGGTAGCGCTCCGCGAGCACCGCCTCCGACTCCAGGGTGACCGTGTTGACCACCAGCCGGCCGCCGGGGGCCAGCGCCGCCCAGGCGGCGTCCAGCAGTCCGGGGGCGGTCAGCCCGCCGCCGATGAACACCGCGTCGGGGGCCGGGAGTCCCTCCAGGGCCGCCGGGGCGGCGCCGACCACCACGCGCAGTCCGGGCACGCCCAGCGCCGTGGCGTTACGGGTGATGCGCGTGGCCCGCTCCGGTACGCGTTCCACCGCCACCGCCCGGCAGGACGGGTGCGTCCGCATCCACTCGATGCCGATGGACCCGGAGCCGCCGCCGATGTCCCAGAGCAGCTCGCCGGGGGCCGGGGCCAGCGCGCACAGGGTCGCGGCGCGCACGTGCCGCTTGGTCAGCTGCCCGTCGTGCTCGTACGCGGCGTCGGGCAGGCCGGGGGTCGCGCCGAGCCGTGGCACCGGATGGGCGCGGTCGCGGAGGCACTCGACGGCGACCACGTTCAGGGGGGCGCCCGGCGGCCGGTCCCAGTGCTCCGCGACGCCCTCGTACGCGTCCTCGTCCTCGGAACCCAGCTGTTCCAGCACCCGCATCCGGCTCGGGCCGAAGCCGCGCCCGCGCAGCAGGGCGGCGATCTCGCCGGGGCTGCCGGCGCCGGCGCTCAGCACCAGGACCCGTCGGCCCTCGTGCAGCGCGGCCGTGAGCCGGGCCACCGGGCGGCCGACCACCGTCACCACCTCGGTGTCCTCCATAGGCCAGCCCAGGCGGGCGCACGCGTAGGACACGGAGGAGGGGTGGGGGTGGATCCGCAGGGCGTCGGGGCCCAGCTCCTCGCAGAGCGCGCGGCCGATCCCGTAGAACATCGGGTCCCCGCTGGCCAGCACCGCGATCCGGCGCCCCGCGTGCTCGGCCATCAGCTTCGGCACGGCCGGGCGCAGCGGGCTCGGCCAGGCCACCCGCAGTCCGGCGCAGGGGTCGGGCGGCAGCAGGTCCAGCTGCCGGGGCCCGCCGATCAGCACCTCGGCCGAGGCCAGCGCGGAGCGCGCGCCGGCGGTGAGCCCGGCCCAGCCGTCGGCGCCGAGGCCGACCACCGTCACGGGGAGGGGAGGTGCTGCGGAGCTCACGGAGAGGTACCTCGGGGGCGGGAGAAGGGGGAACGCGAGGGACGGCTCCGCAGCTTACCGGTGGCTCCGCCGGGCCCCGGGTGGCAGGGTGACCTGGGCGGAAGCGGTGGCGCCGGCCGCTTGCACCCGATGGCCCGGGGGGCCGCTCCCCGGACTCCCTCCCGGGCCCCTCCCGGGGAGGGTGGGGGTCCCGCGGGGGCGGGGCGGGGGCTGAGTAGGGTGGCGGGGACCGTCCAAGACCGCGCATCCGTGCCCAGGGAGCCGCCGTGACCGGCTGGAACGCCACGCACATTCCCGACCAGAGCGGCCGGACCGCCGTCGTGACCGGGGCCAACAGCGGCATCGGCTACGTCACCGCCCGCGAGCTCGCGCGCCACGGTGCGGCCGTGACCCTGGCCTGCCGCAGCGCCGCGCGCGGGCGTGCCGCGGTGATCCGGCTGCGCGGTGAAGTGCCCGGCGCCGAGGTGGAGTTCGCCCCGCTGGACCTGGCCGACCTGTCCTCCGTACGGGAGTTCGCGCGGGCCTTCGGACAGCGCAGCCCCCGCCTGGACCTGCTGGTCAACAACGCCGGGGTGATGGCGCTGCCGTACGGGCGGACCGCCGACGGGTTCGAGACGCAGTTCGGGGTGAACCACCTCGGGCACTTCGCCCTGACCGGGCTGCTGCTGCCGAGGCTGCGGGCGGCCGGCCCCGGGGCCCGGATCGTCAACGTCTCCAGCGGGTTCCACGTGCTCGGCGACGTACGCCCCGAGGACCTCGACCCCGATCCCGCCCGGGGGGCGGACGGCTACCGGCGCTGGATCGCCTACGGCCGTTCCAAGAGCGCCAACCTGCTCTTCACCCACGAACTCGCCCGGCGCTTCACGGCCGCCGGCGCCACGATCACCGCCGCCGCCGCGCACCCCGGCTACGCCTCCACCAACCTGCACGCCGGGGCCTCCGCCCAGGAGGGCCGTACGCTCACCTCCCGCCTGCTGGCCCTCGGCAACGGCGTGCTCGCCCAGCCCGCCGCCAAGGGCGCCCTGCCCACCCTCTACGCGGCCACCGCGCCGGGCGTCGGCCAGGACGCCTTCTTCGGCCCCCGGCTGGGCTGGCGGGGCGCGCCCGTACCGTCCTGGCGGGCGGGGCGGACCCTCGACGACGCGGCGGGCGAACGGCTCTGGGCGGCCTCCGAGAAGCTCACGGGAGTCTCGTACGCGTCGCTGCCGCGCTGACGCACGGTCACCGTCAGTAGAACATCCAGGCCGGGACCAGGTTGCCGTTGAAGCCGAACATCACTTCCCCGGCCAGGCACGGCACGCCGCTGTTCGCGACCGCGGCCGCCTGGGTGGGGTCTCCGTAGTTGCCCATCCAGCGCCAGCGCTTGAGCGATCTCTGCGCGGCGATGCGCTCCTTGATCTCGGTGCCTTCCTCCACGGAAAGGACTCGATCGGCGGCGATGTCGTCGTTCTTGTTCCCCATTGCGCTCCTCCTGTGTGTCGTAGCTCAACGTGACGATCGACTACAGAATGTGTCCGATCGCACCGATGTGCTAGCTCCGGGGGCGGCGTGTCGGCTCGGGGGGTGCAAGGTCTACCGCATTGGCCCTGGGGTCGGCGTCGCGGTCCACGGTCGTGCGCGGGCAGGTGCCGACGGCGATGGCGGCGAGCATGCCGAGCGCGATGAGGACGTGGAGCAGTTGTCGTACGTACTCGGTCACCGTGCCGTGCTCGGCTGCTCGTTCAGGAGGGAGGCGAGGCTGCGCAGGATGCGGGCCAGGGTGCGGGCGTGGTTCCAGTTCGCGTGGTCGCCCCGCCCCGTCGGACCGGCGTCGACGAAGTACGTCCACTCCGCCAGGGCGGCCCCGGCGAGCTCGGTCCGGCGCTCGCGGGGGACCGCGGCCACCCGGGCGTGCAGCGCCTCCCCGCCGGTGATCAGGTCGTCGACGAGCCGGGCGACCCCGGCGGCGTCCGGCCGCTCGGAGTAGGGCGCGAGTGCCCGCCCGATGAGGTCCTCGAAGTGCGTCTCGCCGTGGTTCATGCGGGTGCTCCCTACCGTCGTCAGCGAGTGGTGGGATGACGGTAGGGACTGCCGGAAGGGTGTGGGGGTAGGGCTCCTGCCCCCTTGCCGGGAGGTAGGAGTCCTACCCCTCCGTGGTCAGACGGCTACGCCCAGCTCCAGTGCGAGGGCGCGGGCGTCACCTCGGACGGACCGGGGGCCGGACTTGGCGAGCTCGGGCAGCACCATCCGGGTGTGCATGTTGAAGCGGACGGTCTCGGGGGACTCCCGGTGCGCCTTCTGTAGCAAGGCGACGGAGGCGACACCCTCGTCGCGCAGTCCGTGGGCACGCGCCATCTCCACCAGGTGGTACGCGCGGCGCGTCGCCGACGGCACGGCCTCCAGGTCGAGCGCGGAAGCCACCTCCAGCGCCTTCCCCGGCTGCATGAGGTCGTTGTGCATGGTGAGCGCGTAGGCGTCCACCACTCCCTGGCCGAAGAGCAGCCAGGGGTGGGTGTAGCCGACGCCGAGCCGGCCGGCGGCGTCATTCGCCCGGTCCCAGTGCCGCCAGGCGTCGCCGGCCCGCCCGACCTTCGCGAAGGACAGCGCCGAGGCCAGCTGGAGCAGCCCCCAGCGGGCGAGCTCCTCCGCTTCGTCCTGCCTGAGCAGCGCGGCGGCCTGCTCGGCGAGCTCTACGCGTGCCTCCGCCGCCTCGTTCGCGTCGCGGTAGACGTGGTTCATGTACCAGGCCGCACCGGCCATGGCCCGCGGACTGTCGGCGTCCTGCGCCGCGGTCATCGACCGGTCGCCCGTCAGCATGATGAGTTCCGGTGCCGGCTGGAACGCCAGGAACAACTGGGCGAGGTGGTAGGTCTGCGCCTGGGCGGCTAGCGCGCGCCGCCGGTCGATTCCCTCAAGTGCGCGGGCCGAGTGCTGGGTGTCGGCGAGCAGGTCGGGAAGGAGCGAGGCGATCCTGGACCGGTGGTCGCCCCGGTCGTGCCACAGCTTCCAGGCCTGCCGCACGCGGGCGGCGAGGACTTCGGCCGGTTCGGGCTCGGCGTCGGCCGGGGTGAGCCTGTAGGTGGTCAGGGCCCGCTTGATCGCGGGCAGCGCCGCGTGGGCGGCCTTCGTGTAGGTGGCGGCGGAGATGCGCTCGTCGCCGGTCAGATCCGCGATGTCGCACTCGTAGACCGTGGCCATGCGGATCAGCATGGGGAGGCGGGGCATTCCGATGGCGCCCGTCTCAAGCCCCTTGACCCACTCGGCCGAGCGGCCGACAAGGCCGCCCGCGACCGGCCGCGTGAGGCCTGCACGGTCCCTCGCCGCCCTGGCGCGGTGGGCGAACGTCTGGACGGCGGGTTCGGTGTCGTGCTGCTCGGGCATCCTGGACACTCCGTTTCTGGCCTCGACTCCCAGAACGCTACTCCCGTTGGGTGGTGGGGGAACAGCGAACGCCAGCCCAAGGCGACAGCCGTGGAGGGGCGTTGTGTCGTGGGGCGGGATCCGTTCCCGCTCTCCGTGGGCCTCGGGGCCGGACGCCCTTCTGCGATGAGCCCGGCGGCCGGGGCCCGGCGGTCGGGGCCTGACGGCCGACGGCGGCAGGGGTACGAATCGTGCCCCCACCGTCAGGTCACGCGGTCAGCATGCCGAGACGGGTGGCCAGTTCGGACGCCCGGCGCCGCCGGCGGGGGGACTTGGCTTCCGCCTCCTCCAGGACGATCCTGCGGGCGTGCCCGTTGTACCGGACGGTCTCGGGCGCCGCCTCGTGGGCCTGTTCCAACGTGGCCAGCGCCACGTCGGGCTGGGCGTCGAGGTGGTAGGCGCGGGCCTGCTCGATCCGGTGCCGGGCCCGGCGCGGCCGGGACGGGATCGCCTCGGCCTCCGCGCGGGCGGCCTGCCGCGCCGACTCCCCGCCGGCGTGCAGTTCCACCGCCACGGTCACCGCGTGCGCGCCGATGACCGCGCGCGAGAACGAGGTGACCGGGTGGAAGTAGCCGGTGGGCAGGGACTCGGCCAGGGCGCGGGCGTCGTCCCAGTACCGCCACGCCGTACCCGTCTGCCCGCGGCGCGCCGCCGTCAGCCCGGCCTCGACGGTGAGGGCCCCGGCGACCGCTCGGACGTCCGTGCCCACGTCGGGCAGGAGGGGCTCCAGGTACCGGAGGGTTTCCAGGGTGACCGCGTCCGCGGCGTCCAGGTGCGCGCTCTCGCGGTGTGCCTGGGTGGTCAGCCACGCGGCGAGGCCGATGGCGTGCGGGTCCTCGGAGTCCTGCGCGGCCGTCATGCCGCGCTCCGCGACGCGCCAGACGAGCGGCGCGTCGGGCTGGTAGGCGCAGAAGAACTGGGCCAGGAAATAGGTCTCCGCCAACCGGGCCTGGGCCGCCTTGCGGTCGGCGACCGTGTCGGCGGCCCGGACCGCGCACTGCGCGTCCCGGATCAGGTCCGGCAGCAGCGCACCGATGACGTCCCGGTGGTTCGGTGCGGAGTGCCGGGCCCGCCACGCCTTCGACAGCCGGGCCGACAGGTCGGCCGCGGACGGCGCCTCGCGGCCGTCAGCGCCGAACCGGAGCGCGTTGAGGGCTTCGCGGACCGCGGCGAACCGCGGGTGGCCGGGCCCGGTGAACAGGTTGACCCGCATGGACTGGTCCCCCGTGAGGTCGGACAGATCCCGGACGCGGAGCACCTCGGCGATCCGCAGGATCACCGGCAGCGTCGGCGTCTTCAGCCGGCCGGTCTCGACGGCCTTCACCCAGGACCCGGACCGGCCTACGAGACCGCCGAGTTGGTCGCGGGTGAGCCCTCGTCGGGTGCGGAGGACCTGCATTCTCTGGCCGAGCACCAGCGGGTCGCGGTACGGGTCCGGGGTAGCATCGGTAGACATGGCGGCCTTGCCCCTCTCCTTGCAGCTCGTCCCTGCCAGGGTAGGGGGCAGGGCCTTTTCCGTGTGGCCCCGACGAGAACCCTCTCTTCCCCGCGCCGTGCGCCGGAGACGGGGTGCCGGATTCCTCGGAGGAGTGTGAACCCCCTTATCGGTAGCCGGTGTTGACGGCATTTGCGGGCGGCGCCGGTTCGCCCGGACGTGCCTCCGTCCGCCCCCGGTGTGCCTCCGTCCGCCCCGGGCGGGGGCTCACCGTGAGGGTTGCGGGCGCCGGACACTCGCATCATGGACGACACTCCGGACAACCACTCAGAAGGCCGCGACCGCGCGGTGGTGCTCGGGGCGGGCCTGGCCGGCCTGCTGACGGCGCGGGTGCTCGCGGAGCGGTTCGCGCGGGTCACCGTGGTGGAGCGGGACGAACTGCCCTGGGACGCACCGGAGTTCCGGCCCGGCGTCCCGCAGTCGAGGCACGCGCACGTGCTGTGGGAGCGGGGCCTGGAGGCGATGGAGCGGCTGCTGCCCGGGATCACCGGCGAACTGACGGAGGACGGAGCCGCCCTGCTGGACTCGCCCCGGGACTTCCTCTGGCTGAGCCCCGCCGACTGGTTCGGGCCGCTGCCCGGCACCCGCGTGCTGCTGGCCAGCCGGGAGCTGACCGAGTGGACGCTGCGCCGGGCCGTGTTGCGGGACCCGCGGATCGAGGTGCGTACGGGCCGCACGGCCACCGGACTGATCGCCGGGGCCGACGGCCGCTCCGTGGCCGGGGTGACCCTGCGCGAGGACGGCCCCGTGCACGCCGGGCTCGTCGTCGACGCCACCGGCCGGACCTCCAAGACCCCCGCCTGGCTGGCCGCCCTGGGCCTGCCCGCCCCGGCCGTCACCCGCTACGACTCCCACCTCGGCTACTCCAGCCGCACCTACCGGATCCCGCCGGACCCGGCGCGCCGCTGGCGGGGCATGTACGTACAGGGCCGCCCGGACAGCCCGCGCGGCGGCGTCCTCGTGCCGGTCGACGGGGACCGCTGGCTGGTCACCCTCATCGGCAACGGCGAACACGCCCCGCCCACCAAGGACCCGGGCTTCCTGGAGTTCGCCCGCGGACTGCGCAGCCCCGCCCTGTACGACGCCGTCCGCGACGCGGAGCCGCTGTCCGAGCCCGCCGGTTTCCGCGGCACCGCCAACGAATGGCGGCACTACGAGCGCCTGGAGCGGCTGCCCGACGGCCTCCTGGTGGCCGGGGACGCCGGCTGCCGCTTCAACCCCGTGTACGGGCACGGGATGACCGTCGCCGCCCTGGGGGCGGAGGCCCTGCGCGAGGCCCTCGCCGGCCTGACGGCGGACCGGATCCCGGCCGCTTCCCGCGAACTCCAGCGGCGCACCGCCACGGCGGCCGCCGTCGCCTGGCAGATCGCCACCAGCGAGGACCTGCGCTACCCCGGCACCGAGGGGCCGCCGCCCGACCGCGCCACCCGGATCCTCCAGCAGTACATGTCCCGGGTGATGGTCGGGGCGAACACCGACCCCGAACTCTCGGCGCCCTTCTTCGGAGTCCTCTCCCTGACCGAGCCGCCCACCACCCTGCTCAGCCCGTGGACCGTGCTCCGCGTCCTGTCCAAGTGGCGCCTGCCCACCTCTCCACAGGCCCCGGCCTATCCGCCCCACCACCCGGAGCCCGGCCGGAGCTAGGAGGGGACCCCCGCGCGGCGCGGGGCTGCCGCTCAGAAGTCGGCGGGCGGCAGCGGCAGGGGGAGGCCGGGCAGGCCGTCGAGGCTCTGGGCGATGTGTTCCTTCTTGGCGAAGTACGCGCTCAGCGAGGCGTCGTCCTCACGTGCGAAGCGCTTGCCGTGCAGGTCGCGGTCCTCGTCGTACGACATGAAGGGCACCCCGTATCCGCAGGAGTCACGGACGAGTTCGGCTGTCACCACGATGACCGCGCGCAGCCCGTGCGGGGTGGGGTCGATGTCGGGGAAGTGGGTGAGCAGTTCCTTGAAGCGCGGGTCGTCACGGAAGACGGGCTCGCCCCGGCCGTGCACCCGCACGATGTTCGGCGCTCCCTGGAAGGCGCACCACATCACCGTGATACGGCCGTTCTCCCGCAGGTGGGCGATGGTCTCCGCGGTGCTGCCGGCGAAGTCGAGATAGGCGATCCGCTGCTCGTCGAGCACCGCGAAGGAGCCCTTGAGGCCCTTGGGAGAGAGGTTCACCGTGCCGTCGCCGACCAGTGGGGCGGTCGCTGTGAAGAACACCGGCTGCTGCTCGATGAAGGCGCGCAGCCGGCCGTCGATCCGTTCGTAAGTCTTTCCCATGTCTAAGGATTATGCGAGGAAAACATTCGCCTGTCTAACGAATGGAGCCGGTCGGGTGGGGGTGGACCCAGGTGCACCCCCACCCGGGTGCCGGGTGCAGTGTCCGGGGCCGCCGTGCCCGGCATCGTCGTCCTCGTAGGGAATCGGGATACGGACGGACGGACGGGCGGGGCGGGCATGGCGAGGGCGGACGGCGTGGGACGGGTGGGGCGGGGCGGGACGTGGGGTGCGGCGGGGGTGTTCACCGCGGTGGCCTTCGTGGCGGCCGGGGTGCTGGGGGCGGTGCAGCCGGCCACCGGCGTGCCCACCGAGGTGGTGCAGCTGACCCAGTTCGGGCCCGCCGCGGGGGTGGGCGTGGTCGCCCTGTACCGGTGGCGGCGGACCCGCGAGCTGTGGTCGGGCGGGGGTGGGGGCGGCGGGCGCACGGCGGGGCTGCTCGGGTCGGCGGTCCTGATCGTCGCGCTGACCGCGGGCGCGTACGGGACGCTCCGCGGGGGCGTCGGCTTCACCGCGCCGGGGGCCCTGCACCACCCCTTCGTCCTGATCGCGGCGGCGCAGCTGGTAGGGGCGTGCGGGGAGGAGATCGGGTGGCGCTGCTTCCTCCAGCCGCTGCTGCGCACCCGGTTCGGGACCCTCGTCTCGTCGGTGACGGTCGGGGCGGTGTGGGGTGCCTGGCACGTACCGGTCTTCGCGCAGGCCCCGGCCTACGCCGCGGGCTTCCTCCTCGCCACCGTGGCCATGTCGGTCGTCCTGGGCGTGGCCCTCGACGGTACGGGCGGACCGTACCGGCTGCTGCTCGCGGGCGGCTTCCACACGCTCGTCAACCTCGGACTGCTCCTCTTCATGGACGAGGAGTCGGGGGCGGTCACGCCGATGCTCTGCTTCGGGCTCTCCTGCCTGGTGGTGGCCCTGGCGTGGGCGCGGCGGCGCGCGGCGGCGGCGGCCCCGGAGCCCGCGTCGCAGGCCGTGTCCGCGCCGACTACCCTGCACGGGACATGAGTTCGACAGCCGTTCGCTCCCGCGCGGGGACCCTCCGCGCCCTGACCGCCGTAGGCCGCTGCCACCTGGCCGGGCTGCTGGGCCTGGCGGTGGTGGCCTGCGTGGGGCCGGCCGTCGTCGGCGCGCTGCTGTTGCTGCCCGTCGGCCTCGGCCACCGGCTGCTGCCGCCCGCCGCGGCCGTGCTGCGCCGGTGCGCCGACCGGGCCCGGGAGCGGGCCGCGCGCTGGTCGGGGGTGCCGGTCAGCCCGCCCGCCCCCCTCCCGCGGACGGCGGGGGCCCGCGCGGTCCTGGCCGACGCCGGGTTCTGGCGCGACCTGGGCTGGGCGTGGCTGGAGCCCCTGGCCGGCGGTCTGCTGGTCGCCGTACCCCCGTCGCTCCTGGTGTACGGGGCGTTCGGGGCGTTCGTCCAGCCGTTCGTGTGGCGGCTGCTGGACGACGGCAACTGGTACGCGTTCGTCCCCGTGCACAGCACCGCCGGCATGCTCGCGGCGCTGCTGCTGGGCCTCGTCTTCACGGCCGCCGGTCTCCTCCTGGCCCCCGCCGTGCTGCGCCTGCACGCCCGCTGGAGCCGGCTGCTCCTCGCCGCGCCCCGCACCACCGAGCTCGTCCGCCGCATCGAGCAGCTGACGGACACCCGGGCCGTCGCGCTGGACGGCCGGGCGGACGAACTCCGGCGCATCGAGCGGGACCTGCACGACGGGGCCCAGGCCCGGCTCGTCGCGCTCGGGATGCGCCTCGACGGCGCGACGCGCCTGCTGCACGATCCGCCGGCCGCCCGCGCCGCGCTGCTGGAGGCGCGCGAACTGTCCGCACGCGCCCTGGAGGACCTGCGCGACCTGGTCCGGGGCATCCAGCCGCCGATCCTCACCGACCGGGGCCTGGGCGACGCCGTCCGCTCCCTGGCCCTCGACAGCTTCCTCGACGTGCGCGTCGAGGTCCGCCTGGCGGGACGGATGCCGGCCGCGGTCGAATCAGCCGCCTACTTCGCGGTCAACGAGCTGCTGGCCAACGCGGCGAAGCACTCCGGCGGCGACCGCGTCGACATCGTCCTCGCCCACGAAGAGGGGCGCCTGCGCGCCACCGTCACCGACGACGGGCACGGCGGGGCGGATCCCGCCCGGGGGACCGGACTGCTCGGCGTCCGGGCCCGATTGGCTACCTTCGACGGGAGCCTCGCCCTGCACAGCCCGCAGGGCGGACCGACCACAGTGACCCTGGAGATCCCGTGCGCGTCGTCCTTGCCGAAGACCTCTTCCTCCTGAGGGACGGCCTGGTCCGCACGCTCCGGGAGCACGGCTTCGACGTCGTCGCCGCCGTCGACAACGGCCCCTCGCTGCTGCGCGCCCTGCTGGAGGAGGAGCCGGACGTCGCGGTGGTCGACGTACGCCTGCCGCCGACCTTCACCGACGAGGGCCTCCAGGCGGCCCTCGAAGCCCGCCGCCACCACCGCGGGCTGCCCGTCCTCGTCCTGTCCCAGTACGTCGACCAGCTCTACGCGAACGAGCTCCTGGCGAGCGACGACGGGGGCGTGGGCTACCTCCTCAAGGACCGGGTCACCGACACCGCCCAGTTCGTCGACGCCGTACGGCGCGTCGCCGCGGGCGGCACCGTCCTGGACCCGCAGGTGATCGGCAGGCTGCTGTCGCGCGGGGACGCCCGGGGCACCATCTCCGCCCTCACCCCCCGGGAACGCGACGTCCTGGAACTGATGGCGGAGGGCCGCTCGAACGCCGCCGTCGCCGCGGCCCTCCACTTCAGCGAGAGCGCGGTCGCCAAGCACACCGCGAGCATCTTCGCCAAACTCGGCATCGCCCCGTCCACCGAGGACAACCGCCGCGTCCTCGCCGTCCTCGCGTACCTGCGCCGCTAGGACCCGCCGCCCCCGGGCCGCCGGTGGTCCTTCAGCAGGGCGCAGGCGAAGTCCTCCTGCACCGTGCGGAGCCGGGCCAGCAGGGCGGGCTTCAGGGCCTTGTTGGTCTGGGTGTTGATCGAGAAGGTCAGCGACCTGCTGCCGTCGGGGGTGGCGGCGGCGAGCTGCGTGTAGCCGGGGAAGTTCCCGGTGTGGCCGTACAGGACCCCGCAGCGGGTCGTGTACCGGAACAGGGCGAGCCCGGCGGCGTTGGTGCCGGGGCCGGCGGGCTCGGAGGAGTCGCCGGGGAGGAAGGTGAACTGCTCCTCGCGGGTCTTCTCCGAGAGCAGCCGGGGACCGGCGTAGGCGCGGATGAAGGCGCCCAGGTCCTCGGGGGTGGAGACGATGCCGCCGGAGGCCCAGACCCCGGAGGCGCCGACGGCCTCGCTGATGTCCTCGGGGGCGGCGGGCGGGGTGACGTCGTAGCCGTGCAGGTAGGGCTCGGGGAGGCGGTAGCCGAGGGGCAGGCTGGTGCGGCGCAGGCCCAGGGGCCGGTAGACGAGTTCCTTGAGGAGGTCCTCGTAGCGGCGGCCGGTGGCGGCCTCGGCGATGAGCGCGACGGCGATGTTGTCGGAGTTGGCGTACTCGTACAGGGAGCCGGGGCGGAAGCGCAGCGGCTCGCCGGCCACGAAGTCGAGCAGCCGGCGCGGGTCGAAGAGGTGGCGCGGGTCGGCTGTGAGGATCTCCAGGAACTCGGGGTCGGCCGAGTACTCCGGCAGCCCGCTGGTGTGCTGGAGGAGCTGGCGCAGGGTCACCGCGTGCCAGGCTTCGGGCTGTTCGGGCAGCCAGCGGCCGATGGTGTCGTCGAGGGAGAGCCGTCCCCGGTCCACGAGCTGGAGGGCGACGGCCCCGCTGAAGGCCTTGGCGATGCTGGCGATGCGCATGTGGTCGTCGGGGTGCGGCGGGCGGCCGGTCGCGATGTCGCCGACCCCGGCGGTGTACACCTGCGTACGGCCGTCCCGGGTGAGCAGGGCGATCGCCCCGGGCGGGCCGTCGTCCTGGGCGACGAGCCGGTCGAGCTGCTGCCGCAGGTGCCGGTCGGGGTCCCGGGCCGGGTCCTCCGCGGCGGCCGAGGCGGGCTGGAGCAGGCCCGCGAGCGCGGCGGCGGTGAGGGCGGTGGTGGCCAGTGCGGTGCGGAGGCGGTGGTGGCCGGCGCGGGTCAGCACGTGCGTGTCTCCCGGTATGCGGTGAGGGCGGCGGGGGCCGGCGAGGGGGTCGGCGACACCCGGCGGTGCGACTGCCTGCCTAACAGCCCGGAGGCCGCGCACCCGGCACGGCACGCACCCGCACCCGCCACCACCCCCGGTCGGCGGACACCCCGACCCCCCGTACCCCGGCGTGTCGCGCGGTGGCACGGGGCAGACTTCGCGCATGGTCTCAACAGTGCAGAACGTGGCGATCGACTGTGCGGACGCCTACGGGCTGGCCCGGTTCTGGAGCGGTGTGACGGGCCGTCCGCTGCATCCGCAGGACGTCCCGGGCGCCCGGGAGACACAGGTCCTGATGGCCGAGGGGCCGGTGCTGTACTTCAACCAGGTCTCCGAGCCCAAGAAGGCCAAGAACCGGCTCCACCTGTGCCTGCGGCCCGAGGGCTCGCGCGATCGGGAGGTGGACCGGCTGCTGGGCCTCGGTGCCGCCTTCGTCGCCGACCACCGCGATCCCGACGGTGCGGGCTGGGTGGTCCTCGCCGACCCCGAGGGCAACGAGTTCTGCGTCCTGCGCAGCGAGTCCGACCGGGCCGCCGCGAACTCCTGACCGCGACTGCGGCTACCGCTGCGGCTACGGGGCGTCGGCGACGGCGCGCTCGTACAGGGCGCGGACGTCGTCCCCGAAGTAGGTGCTGTACGAGGTCTCTTCGTCCCCGCCCCCGTCGCGACCCCCGATCACCCCGATCAGCGTGTGCCCGCCGGTCAGGACGGGGCCGCCGCTGGTGCCGTTCGGCACGTCCGCGCAGTCCAGTCGCAGCTGCGTGGGGCCGTCGGCCACGGCGGTGTTGGAGCAGGCCAGCGGCTGCTCGGTGTCGTTCGGGTAGCCCACCAGGCGGGCCGGCGCGGGCAGCGGGGGCCGGAAGCGGATCGTCTGCGCGCCCGTGACGTCCTCCAGCCGCAGCCCCGGCCGGCCCGGGCGGCGTACGCGCAGGAACGCCACGTCGTGGTCGGGGTCGGAGGACTCCGTCCAGCGGGGGTCGACGTAGACGCGGGTGGGCACCCACACGCCGTAGGGGGCCGTGCCGTCCTCGTAGCCGGGGACGAAGGCGAGGTTGGTGCGGAAACCGCCCGCGTACACGCAGTGCGCGGCGGTCGCGATGAGGTCCCCGCCGGGGGAGTGGACCACGCTCGCCGAGCAGTGGTGGTCGGAGTCCCAGTCCTCGCCGGGCGAGAACAGCGCGCCGATCGCCGGCTCGGCGGGCGCGGTACGGGCCTCCAGCGGCTCGGAGGGCCGCCACGGCTGCGGCTCGGCCGGGGCGGCCTCCGCCAGGGCGCGGGTGCCCGCACGGGCTCCGGCCGGTTCGGTGAGCCGCTCCAGCGCGGACGCGGCGGCCTCGTCGGCCAGCGCCTCGTCCTGGACGTAGCGGCCGCGCGCCGCGTCGCCCTCGGCGACGGGCCCCAGCAGGGCGCGCAGCTCCGAACGGTAGGACAGGCCCGCGGCGACGAGCGCGCAGCAGAATCCGGCCAGGACGCAGAGCCGTACCGCCCTGCGGCTCACCGTGCTGCCGACCATGTGGTGCTCCCGCCGTCGAGGATGTTCCGTCGCTCCGTTCGACCGGCAGAAAGGGGACAAGAGTTCCCGAACCGGAACGTGTTGGTCCTCACAGCGTGCGGACCGCCATCTGTCGTCCTTCCACCCGTCACTCAACTCCCCTACGCTCCAGCCGACTTGAACCGAACAGTCGGACGGGCGGACGGGAGCCGAAAGCATGAGCATACGGAAGCGGACCACGGGCGCGGTGGTGGCCTCCCTGGTGGCCCTGGGGCTCGCCCTGGGCACGGCCCCGGCGGGGGCGGCGGGAGCCGGGGCCACGACGGCCGCGGCGGACCTGCCGTACGCGGGCTCGACGGGCGTCGGGGTCCACAACGCCTACGAGAAGACGAAGTACCCCTACTTCGCGGACGCCCTGGACTCCGGCGCGGCGATGCTGGAGCTCGACGTGTGGACCAACTTCTTCGGCAGCTCCTGGCGGGTCTCCCACGACAACCCCTTCGGCAACGACAGCAACTGCGAGAACGCCACCAGCCCGGCGCAGCTGCGCACCAAGTCCCGCAACCAGAACCTCGCCGGGTGCCTCTCCGACATCCGCAGCTGGCACGACGCCCACCCCGGCCACCGTCCGGTCGTCCTGAAACTGGAGCTCAAGGACGGTTTCGCCGCCAACCTGGGCCGCGGCCCCGCCGAACTCGACGCCCTGCTCTCCGCGAAGCTCGGCGACGCCCTCTACCGCCCGGCGCAGCTCGCCGCCGGCCATCCCGACCTGGACACCGCCGCCCGCGCGGGCGCCTGGCCCGCGCGTTCCGCGATGGCCGGGAAGTTCCTCGTCGAGCTGATCCCCGGCACCGTCGAGGAGGGCAACGCCGCCGACAAGCTGTGGACGGACCGGGAGTACGCCGAATACCTGCGCTCCCTCGCCGCGGCGGGCCGCCTCTCCCAGGCCGCCGCCTTCCCGGCAGTCCACCGCGCCGAGGCGGGCGACCCCCGCAACCGCTACGCGGACGCCACGCTGCGGCCCTGGTTCGTGGTCTTCGACGGGGACGCGAGCGCCTACGCCTCCATGGACACCTCCTGGTACGACCGCAACCACTACCTCCTGATCGCCACCGACGCCCAGAGCGTGTCCCCGGCCATCGACGGCGTCCACCCCACCGAGGCCGAGGCCCGCGCCCGCGTGGCCCTGATGGCCGCCCACCACGCCTCGATCACCTCGGCGGACTGGTACCCCCTGCCGCAGGTCCTCGCCACGGTCCTCCCGCGCGGCTGACCGCCCGCGGCCCGGGAGCGGCCGGGCGCCCCGTCCGCGAGGACGGGGCGCCCGGAGTTCCGGGTCAGGGGGCGGAGGGGGTCAGCTGGACGGTGGCCTGGGTGGCGGTCTCCTTCAGGACCTGGAGGTGGGTGCCGGTGTCGGGGACCTTGACGCCGAGCTGGGGGAGTTCCGGGTTCCAGTACGAGCCGTGGCGGTCGTCGAAGACCGGGACGCCCGGACGGGAGGGGACCACCAGCGGGACGCCCGCCCGGTGCAGGGTCACGCGGTCCGTCGGACGGGTGGAGAACGGCGCGTCGAAGGTCTGGGCGCGGGCGCCCACGAGGGAGCCGTCCGCGAACCTCAGCGCCTCCGGGCGGGAGTCCACCGGCAGGATCAGCCCCGCACCCGGGTGCGCCTTGGTGGTGTTGTCGCTGTAGGCGGTGTCCCAGAGCCAGACCAGGACGCCCTGCTGGTACGGGTAGAACTCCACCGTGTCGCCGGTGAAGCCGAAGTTGTACGGACCCGTCTTCAGCAGGCTGCCGTAGCCCGTGTACCGCCGGTTCTCCACGAAGTACGCGCGCGGGTGCTGCTCACTGCCCGTACGGCCCTCCGTGCGCGACCACTTGAGGGCCGTCCAGCCGTTCGCACCCTGCTCCGCGCCGTCGCGCAGCAGCTCCCGGCCGTCTTCGGCGGTGATCCGGAGGTCGTCGAAGGCCGCGCCGCGGCCGTGCGTGTTGCCGTCCGAGGTCACGCGCAGGCGCAGTTGCACCGAGGTGCCCGCGAACCGGTCCAGGGGGACGGTGAGTTCGGCCCAGCCGGCCGAGGTGCCGGAGAGGCCCTTGGCGGGTACGGGGGCGCCGTTCACGGTGCCCGGCAGGGCGGTGAAGGTCCGGCCGCCGTCCGTGGAGGCCTCCACCGTCACGAAGTCGAAGTCCTGCTCGGTGTCGTACCAGACCCGGGAGGAGAAGACGGCCCGCCCGGCGGGGAGGTCGACGGTCCGGGTCAGGGTGTTGTCCATGAAGTCGCCGGTGCCGCTCCACCACTGACTGGCGCCCTCGTAGGGATCGGCCAGCTCCGTGCGGGTCACCGACGGCGGGAGGTGGACCAGCAGGGCCTGCGGATCGGCGGTGTTGTAGCCCGAGACGCCCAGCACCGCCCGGGTCCGGCGCCCCGCGTCGGCCTCCGTGTACTCCAGCCAGCCCAGCTGGAGCTTGCTCCACGGGTCGAGGTCGCCGGGGAACTCGCCCGTGGTGTTGCGGCCCTTGCCCAGGTAGGACGCCGAGGACATCAGCGACCAGAAGTTGACGGAGTTGTCCCCGTCCGAGCTGTACAGGTCCGGCAGCCCCAGGTCGTGGCCGAACTCGTGGGAGAACAGGCCGGCGCCGCTGTTCTCGCCGCCGGTCAGGTAGTCCCCGGCCCAGATCCCGGTGTCCCCGACCGGCGTGCCGCCCGCCTTGTTCCCCTCGGGGCCCGCGGTGCCGGCCTGGTTCCAGTACGCGAACCAGCGGTGCGCCCAGACGGCGTCCTTGCCCTGGGCGCCGCCGCCCCAGGTCTGGTCCTTGCCCGCGTGCACCACGACCAGGTGGTCGAGGTAGCCGTCCGGCTCGTTGAAGTTGCCGTCGTGGTCGGCGTCGTAGCGGTCCCACACGTCGTACTCGGCGAGCTGCGCCTTGATCTGCTCGGGCGTACGGCCCTTGGCGCGTTCGGCGTCGTACCAGGCGGCCGTGGCGTCGCGGATCATGTCCCAGTTGGTGCGGCACTGGCCGGACTCGGTGCAGTTGTCCGTGCCGTAACGGGCTTCGTTGTAGGGGAGCTTGACCCAGTCGGTGACGGTGCCGTCCATGTCGTAGCGGCCGGAGGACTGGGTCCGGTAGTAGGCCCGCATGCTGGCCGAGCCGGGGTCGGTGGAGAAGAACTGCCGCTGGTAGGAGGCCCGGTCGAAGTCCTTGCGCCACAGGGTGTGGTTGTCGTCCGCGGCGGGCTTGCCGATGGTGTTGTGCAGGGGGCCGGGGGTGCCGCCGAATCGGGGGTCGGTCTGGTCGCCGAACTCGGCGAGGATGACGAAGACCTTGTCCTTGCGCTCCTGGGCGAGTTCCACGTACTGCTTGCCGACCTTGGCGGTACGGGGGAGGGTGCCGTCGGCCTCGGCGCGCAGGCCGGACGCGCCGCCGCCCGCCGCGACGTCCTCCAGGGCCTGCCGGCGCAGGGCCTGGCGCTGGAGTTCGAGGGGGGCGGGCGGCGGTGCGGCGGCTTCCCGGTCCCGCGGGTCGCCCGCGGTCGTCGGTGGCGGGGCGGCGGGTGGCGCGGCGGCTGCCGCGGGGGAGGAGAGGAGGGCGAGGGCGGCGAGGGATATCGCCGCTCCCGTCGCGACAAGTCTGCGCAACGGAGTTGACCTTTCGGGGAGTTCGGTCCGTGGCTCGGAGCGCAGGTAATATTTCACATGTGACAGTTGACCGCTAGGCATCGGGCGGGAGCCGGAGGGCCAGGGCCGCGCAGTGCCCCTCCGGGACCGTCACGTCCGCCAGCGACCACCCCGGCATCCGGGCCGGGACCGGGCCGGTGCCCACGTAATCGGCCGCCGGGTCCTCCGAGAGCCCCACCCCCAGCCCCTTCAGGTAGGCCTCCTTGCGCGTCCACACCCGGGTGAAGGCCAGCGGCCGCGCGGGGGCCGGCAGCAGGGCCAGCTCCGCGGCCTCCCGCGGGTGCAGCACGTCGGCCGTGTCCGCGATCACCTCGGGCCGCACCAGCTCCTCCACGTCCACCCCCACCGGGGCGTCCGCGAAGGCCAGCAGGCTGATCCCGGTGCAGTGCGACAGCGAGAAGTGCAGGGCCCCGCCCGGCAGTACGGGACGCCCGTGCGGCTCGTCGCAGTGCGCGCAGGGCGCCCGCTCCACGGTCACCTCGCGCGGGGCCAGCCCCAGGTAGGCGCCGAGGAGCCGGCGCAGGGCGACGTGCGCGCAGACGTAGCTGTCCCGGTCGGCGGAGAGGGCGAACTCGGCGGCCCGCGCCAGTTCCTGGGCGTCCAGGGTGCCCGGCGCGTGCCGGGCCGCGTGGTCCCGGTAGGCGGTGGTGTCCACCAGCCACAGCTGCGGAGCCGCCGCCACCAGTACCGCCCGCGCCGGACCGGGGTCCGTCAGGACGCGCGGCAGGGGTGCCAGGGGTGCCAGGGCCGGCAGGCTAGGCGGGGCCGGCGGGGGCGGGCCCGCCGGTCGGCCCGACCCCGCCGCCCGCACCGGGGCGTTCACGCCGCGGCCGCGACGGGCAGCTCCGTCGCGGCCGGCTCCTCGGCCCGCGCGGGGTGGCGCAGGGCCAGTACCGCGGCGACCGGGGAGACGAAGGCGATCGCCCCGCACACCAGCCAGGTCGTCTGCACGCCGAGGACCAGCGACAGGGAGCTGAACACCGCGATCGAGACGGGCGCCGTACCGATCCCGGAGAGCGAGAGGGTGGACATCGCGGCGCCCATCCGGTCCTCCGGCGCGGACTGCTGGTACAGGGTCACGATGGCGGGCCCGTTGAGCCCGGACAGCAGGCCGACCGCGGCGGCGACGGCGGTGAGCGACACCACCGAGGGCATCAGTGCCATCACCAGGATCCCGGCGGCGAGCCCGGCCCCGGTCACCACGAGCCGGACGAACATCGGGATGCGGTGCGCGAGGGCCGCGCCGACCGCGCTGGAGCCGAGCGCCCCCACGCTGAACGCCGCCAGGACGACGCCCACCGCGCTCACGCCCCAGCCGCGCTCGGAGACCAGCAGCGGCAGGGCCACCTCGGCGGGCCAGCTGAAGGCCATGTCCAGGCAGAGCGCGGCCACGAACATCCAGCGCAGCCGCGGGTGGCGGGCCAGCAGCCGGAACCCGTCACCGGAGCGCTTGACGAGCGACACCCCGGGCTCGGGCTCCGGGCGCACGAAACCGTGGGTCACGTGCAGCAGGCAGCCGAACCAGATCGCCCCGGTGACCGCGCCGATCAGCAGGGCCACCCACAGCTCCCCGACGGTGATCAGGAAGGCCCCGGCCGGGGCGCCCAGGATCGGGGCCACGCGCAGCACCATCGCGTAGAGGGAGTTGGCGCGGGCCAGCTGCTCCCCCCGGGCGAACATGGGCAGCAGCACGCCCGAGGCCGGTCCGGCCAGCCCCAGCAGCACCCCCTCGACGAGCGCGATCACCACCAGCGGCCACAACTGCTCGGCGGTGGCGGTGAGTACGGCTCCGGCGGCCAGCAGCGCGACCCGCGCGGCGGTGGTGCGCAGCAGGACGAAGCGCGGCCCGAGGGTGTCGGCCACCGCCCCGCCGAAGATCAGCATCAGGGCCCGCGGCACGGTCGCGGCGAGCATCAGCACGGTCACGGCGCGGGTGCCGCCGAGCTGGACGGCCGTCCAGTTCATGGCGATGAGCAGGGCGAAGCTGCCGAGCTGGACGGCGGCCTGGCCGCCGACCAGGGAGCCGACCCGGCCCCACTGCACGCGTTCGGGGGCGGTTGCCTCTACGGGGGATTCCATGGTGCACCTTGTCTGCGAGGGGTGGTGGACGGTCAGGGTCGGGGCCGGGCCGTCAGCGCGACGGCGACGGCCCGGCGGGCGGCGCGGGTGAGCCGAGGGGCTCCGGGCGCCGGCCCGTACGTACGCAGTTCCAGACAGCCGCCGAGGTGGCCCAGCCCGGCCTCGGCGAGGGCCCGGGCGGCGGCGGCGCACGCGGCGGCGCGGGCCGCCCGGGTGGCGGTGGCGCGGGCCGTACGGGCGCGGGGGCCGGGGGCGCGGCCGGGGCCGGTTCCGGGGGCGCGGCCGGTCGCGGGGCCGGGGGAGGGCGCCAGGGTGACCCCGGGCGCCTCCCCGAACCGGAACCGCGCCTTCACTACCCCGCCCCGGCGGCTGCCCGCACGGCGCCCGGCGGGCCCCGCCGGGCGGGGGTTCACGACGGCTCCCGGACCGGCAGCGGGGCCGGGCCGGGCGCCGGGGTGCGGGGGGACCAGAGGTCCTCGGGGGAGAGGTCGGCCGGGCGGTACTTGCCGACCGCGCTGACCAGCAGCCGCACCTCCAGGGCGAGGGCCTCCACCAGCCGGACCAGCCCCGATTCGGGGTCCTCGTCGACGGCGAGCAGCGCGGCCCGGCCCAGGCCCACGGCCGTGGCCCCCAGGGCCATGGCCCGTACGGCGCGGCCGCCCTCCCACATCCGGCCCGAGGCGAGCAGGTCGCCGGCCGGGCTGCCGATGCGGCGCAGGCATTCGCCCAGCGGCAGCCCGGCCGCCTCCAGGAACACCCGGGGCGCCCAGCCGGTGCCGCCCTCCGCGCCGTCGACGGTGACGGCGTCCGCGCCCGCCGCCCAGGCGGTGGCGGCCGCGCGGGCGATGTCGCGGCCCGGGTGGAACTTCACCCAGGTGCGGGCCAGCGGGAAGTTGTTCCGCATGAACCGCAGCTGCTGGCGCACGATCTCCTCGGTGAAGGTCCCCGGGGTCGCGCAGCGCAGCAGCCGCCCGCCGGGGTCGCCCAGCAGGTCCCGTACCGCGAACCGCCCGCCGAGGCGGTCGGCTTCCGCCGCGCCGACCACGGTCATCCCGCCCAGGCCCGGCTTCGCGCCCTGGCCCGCCTTCAGTTCGAAGCCGAGGCGGCCCGAGTCGCGCAGCGGGCGGCTGCCCGGGTCGCTGTAGAGGAGGTTCCACACCTCGGAGTCGGCGTCCTCGGTGGACTGCTGCACCACCACCCCGCCCACCCCGTCGGGGAGTTCCCCGGCGTACGCGGCCACCCGCTCCAGCAGCGCCGAGCTGCTGCCGTAGCCGTGCACGGGCACCATGTTCTCGCCGATCACCATCGGGATCCCGAGCCGGGCCGCCTGCCGGGCGGCGGCCAGGCCGAGGTCGCCGCTGCCGACCCGGGTGGAACCGAACGCCGACAGGTACAGCGGGAGCAGCGAGGTGAATCCGCCGATCCCCGTGCGCAGGTCCACGTCCTCGTACGAGGGCTCCCGGCCCAGGTCGATGAGCTTCTCCAGCCGCCTGGGCATGAACACCGGTGGCGCCAGCCGCAGTTCGTCCAGCTCGTCCGGGACTCCCGGCGCCGGGTCCGCCCCGAACAGCGCCGCCCCGTACTCCCCGGCCGGCGGGAACACCTCGGCCGTCCCCGCCCGCGCCCGGGCCCGTACGGCCTCCTGCGGGAACCCGTCCGCCCGCAGCCCGCTCACGGCGCGATCACCCCCGGCAGCTTCGGGTAGGCGCTGACCTGCCACAGCGCGTCCAGGCCGGTCAGGAACCGGACGAGGCGCTGGAGGCCCATGCCGAAGCCGGCGCTGGGTTCGATGCCCTCCCGGGCCAGCTCCAGGTACCAGGCGTACTTGGCCGGGTTCTCGCCGCTCTCCCGCATCCGGGTCACGATCGCCGCGTACCGGCTCTCCCGCTCGCTGCCGCTGACCAGCTCTCCGTATCCACCGTGCGCGATCAGGTCGAAGTTGCGGAGCACGCCCGGCTGTTCGGGGTCCTCGCGGTCGTAGAAGCCGCGCGATCCCTTGGGGTAGTCGTTGACGAAGAACGGCCGGTCCGCCTCCAGGGAGAGCACCTTCTCGCCCGCCCAGTCGATCTCCGCGTCGGGGCTCTGCGGATGTCCCTGCCCGGCCAGCCGGGCCACGGCCTCCGCGTGGGTCAGCGCGTCGAACTTGCCCTGCCGCAGCTCGGCGAAGTCCATTTCCTCACGGCCCAGTTCGCGCAGCAGGTGGGGCACCGCCGTCCACACGTGCTCCACCACGTGGGTCAGCAGTCCCGCCGCGACCTCCTGCGCGTCCTGGCGGGTGCCGCCCGCCATCTCCACGTCGATCTGGTGGAACTCCACCAGGTGCCGGCCCGTGCCGGCCGTCTCGGGCGGCTCCACCCGGACGTTCGGGGCGATGTAGAAGAGTCTGGGGAAGCCCCTCAGCGAGGCCTGCTTGTAGAGGATCGCGCTGGTCATCAGCTTGTACGGCTGCCCGTAGTAGTCCACGTCGAGGGCCTTCGCGCCGCGCCCGCCGGGGTCGGTGACCGGTCCGACCAGCGGCGGCAGCAGCTCCACGAATCCGGCGCCGCGCAGGAACCGGCGTGCCGCGTCGAGGACTTCCTGCTGCACGAGCATCGCGGAGCGCAGCCGCGGCGACCGCAGGTGCTCGCCGAGCGGGGGAGGGGTGTGCGGGTCCATGTCGACTTCCGATCGTCCGAAGGGGGTGGTGGGGGTGGGGGTGGGGCCGTGCCGTTCCGTGGTCACGCGCGGGCCGCGGGTCCGTCGTGGCGCCGGGCCACCGAGCCCAGCGCCACCAGCAGCCCGTCCGCGGTCAGGGCCCGGCCCGGCGGCGCGTCGCGGTACGGGGTCACCGGCATCGACCCGACCTCGGACCAGCGCAGCCGCCCGCCCGCGTCGACGAAGCTGCGCGAGCGGCCCGCGTTGTCGGGGTGCAGGCAGTACGGGACGTCGAGCACGCCGCGCGCGAACGCGGTGCGCAGCGCCCGCCCCGGGTCCTCGGCCAGGTCCAGCACGGCTTCCACGAAGGCGCGGGCCTCCCGGTACACCTCGCCGTCGGCCGGGCCTGGCGGATCGGCGGGGTGCTCGCACAGGGCCGCCGTGGCCGCGGCCGTCTCCAGGGCCCGTACGTTCTCCCGCACGGTCGGTATCCGGTGCGCCTCGGCGGCGGTCTTCACGATCAGCCGCTGCGCCCCGGCCCGTACGGCGAGCCGGGCCGAGGCCTCCAGCAGCCGGGTCGCGCCGCGCGCGGTCCGCGGGAAGACGCCCATGTAGGTGTAGAGGACGACGTGCCGGTCCACGCCCGCCGGCAGGAACTCGGCGGCGAGGCGGCGCAGGGCGCGGACCGCCTCCTCGTCCTGTGCGGGGTCGGTCTGCTGGGCGTAGCTGAGGGAGACGCTGCGGATGCCGTGCCGGACGAAGAACAGTCCTTCCAGCAGGCTCAGGGCCACCAGCAGTCCGGGAGGGCAGAGCTGGCCGAGCATGCAGCCGCCGAAGCTCTCCAGGTGCGCCGTCCGCGGGGCGGGGACCAGCTCGGCCAGCAGTTCGCAGGAGCGGGCCCAGTTCTCCACGGACTCGGCGAGCGGGGTGCGCCCGTAGGGCAGGCAGTAGGAGACCGGACCGCCCTCGGTGGCGTCCAGTCCGGCGGCGGCCAGGGCCCGGACGATGGCTTCGGGACGTGAGGAGCCGTGCCGGACCTGGACGGGGAACGCCGGGCCGTGTACGCCCTCCAGCAGGGCCCGGGTGCGCCCGCTGGAGTGGGTGGTGAGGGGGTAGCCGTTGAGCGGGGTGCCCTCGGCGAGTGCGGCGCGGGCGGCGTCCTGATCGCCGACCCGGGTGTAGCTGTCGATGGTGAGGGTGCCGACGGTGGTGGCGACGGCGTCCCGGGTGCGCTCCAGCCCGTCCCGCATCCGGTCCGGGTCTCCGAAGCCCATGCGGGGCTGGACGACGAGCTGTCCGGAGGCGGCCGCGCGGGCGACGAATCCACCGAAGGAGGTGTCGGGGGCGGCCGGTTCCCGGGCCGCCGAGGGGGCCAGGAGGGTGGCGCCGCCGCTCATGCCACGGCCTGCCGGGCGGCCCGGCCGCCGCCCGCGAGGAGGTCGAGGAAGTCCCGCAGGGCGCCGGTGTCCCCGTCGTCGAAGACGGCGTCGCAGCCCGCGTCGAGGAGCCGCCGGCGCAGGCGGGGGTCCGGGATCCCGGCGACGCCCAGCTTGCCGCCGATGACGACGGGCAGGGTGGCACCGGCCCGGCGCAGGGCCAGGACGGCGCCGAGCCCGTCCCGGTAGCCGTGTCCGTTCACGCTGCTGAGGACCACCAGGTCGGGCCGGCCGGGCCCGTCGGCGGCGCAGGCGCCGGCCAGCAGGCCGTCCGGCACGCAGGGGCCCAGGTTGTGGACCCGGTGTCCCAGCTCCTCCAGGAAGAGCTGGAGGTAGACGAGGTTCCAGGTGTGGGAATCCGATGCCGTACCGCTCAGCAGGATGTGCATATTACGTCGTCGCATACGAGGAATATAGGAAGCGCGGGCCCCGTCGAGGGGAAGTTGCTGCGGCAGTATCGGGGAATTGCCGGGCCGATCGGCGGTTCGGCGGTTCGGCGGAGAATGCGGAAAGCCGTGTCCCGCGGTGCGGGGCACGGCTTTCCTGAAACGATTTCCTGAAACGATTTCCCGAACGGGTCAGCGGGCGTACTGGTCGACCAGGGTCCTGGGGCGGATGTCCGTCCAGTTCGCCTCGACGTACGCGAGGGCGTCCGCCCGCGTCCCCTCGCCCCACACCACCTCCCAGCCGCCCGGGACCTGGGCGAACACGGGCCACAGGGCGTGCTGGCCCTCAGCGTTGACCACGACGTGGAAGGTGCCCTCGGTGTCGTCGAAAGGATTGGTCATGACAGGCTCCTCAGTTTCTCGGAAAGGATACGGCCGATCAGTGCGAGAGGTTCCGGCTCGCCCATTCTGGTGTGCGGGACGCCGATGACGTGATTTTCCACGCTGCCGTCCACATAGGGAATCCAGTTCTGGGCGAGGTCGTTTTCCGTTTCCCCGTCCTCGATGGCCGCCAGGAAGAGCAGATCGGTGGCGACCGGGCGCGGGGCGTACAGGTTCATGATTTCGGCGTGGTTGATCGAGGCGCCGATGACCGAGCGGATCTCCGCGTCGGAGAAGGCACCGAGGACCGGGTCCTTCAGCCGGACCAGCCCGATCAGAGCGTCCACGTCGAACGGGGCGTCCTCGGGCTCGTCGGTGGCGTCGCCGACGAGCATGTCCCGCTTCTGCGCCGGGGTCATCCGGCGCCGCTCGGGCTCGGTCGGCAGGAGGTGCACGTCCATCATCGCGAGGAGGTCGGTGCGTTCGCCGAGCCCGGCGAGGCGGACGGCGAGCGCGTGGGCGACCGTACCGCCGAACGACCAGCCCAGGAAGCGGTACGGGCCGTGCGGCTGGACCTCCCGGATCAGCGGGAGGTAGTCCTCCACCATCTCCTCCACCGATGCGGGGGAGTGCCCCAGCTCGCTCAGGGCCCGCGCCTGGATCGCGTACAGCGGCTGGTCCGGCCCCAGGTGCCGGCCCAGGCCCGCGTACGGCCAGCCCACGCCCGTCCCCGGGTGGACGCAGAACAGCGGTGGCCGCGAACCCCCCGGCTGGAGCGGCAGCACCACCCCCATCGGGTCGAAGCCGCTCGGTTCGTCGCCCAGCAGCCCGGCCACCGTCGGGGTGCGGAACAGGTCCCGCACCCCGCGCTCCAGCCCGAGGACCGTCCGCATCCGGCTCACCAGCCGCACCCCGAGCAGCGAATGCCCGCCCAGTGCGAAGAAGCTGTCGTCGATGCCGACCCGTTCCAGCCCCAGGACCTCGGCGAACAGCCCGCACAGCACCTCCTCGCGCGGGGTGCGCGCCGCCCGCCCGGTGCCGCGCGGTGCCGCGGCCGGCGCCGGCAGGGCCGCCCGGTCGGGCTTGCCGTTGACGGTGAGCGGGATGGCGTCCAGGAGCACCGCCGCCGACGGGACCATGTGCTCGGGCAGTTCGTCCGCCGCCCAGCGCAGCAGGGCGGCCTCCGTCAGGGTGTGCCCGGCGCGCGGGACGGCGTAGGCCACCAGGCGCTTGCCGCCCGGACCGTCCTCGAAGACCACCACGGAGACCTGCCCCACCCCGGGATGGCGGGCGAGGGTCTCCTCGATCTCACCGGGCTCGATGCGGAAGCCGCGCAGTTTGATCTGGCCGTCGGCCCGCCCGATGAAGCGCAGTTCGCCCCCGGCCGTCCAGTGCACCAGGTCGCCCGTGCGGTACATCCGGCCGCCGTCCGCGGCGAAGGGGTCCGCGACGAACCGCTCGGCCGTCAGGCCGGGCCGGCCGACGTAACCGCGGGCCACCTGCGTACCGGCGAGGTACATCTCGCCGGGGACGCCAACCGGGACGGGCCGCAGCCGCTCGTCCAGGACGTGCACC
Organism: Streptomyces sp. NPDC004667; assembly: GCF_040609475.1. Taxonomy (NCBI): domain Bacteria; kingdom Bacillati; phylum Actinomycetota; class Actinomycetes; order Kitasatosporales; family Streptomycetaceae; genus Streptomyces; species Streptomyces sp. NPDC004667. The sequence goes on from NZ_JBEXKC010000023.1 coordinate 82,557, forward strand.
CGGGTGTTGTCCAGGGCCGCGCCGAGGTACACCCCGCGCACCTCCCGCTCGGTCAGCGGGAAGCGCTGGTGGTGCGAGGCGAAGGTGGTCTCGGTCGGGCCGTACGAGTGGACGAGCACGGTCTCCGGGCAGTGCTCCAGGACCCGCTGGAGCGCGCTCGGGGACGCGACGTCCCCGCCGGTCCACACCTCGTCGAGGAGCTTGAGGGTGTCCAGGCCCTCGTCCGCCATGACGTGGAAGAGCCCCATGGTGAAGTAGGCCGCCGAGACCTCGTGCGTGCGGATCGTGTGATCCAGTTCGGCGACGTCGGTGCCGTCGCCCGGGGCGATCACCAACTGGCCCCCGTTGAGCAGCGGGACCCACAGCTCGTAGGTGGAGGCGTCGAAGCCGATCGCCGAATGGACCAGCATCCGGCGGTGGTGGGCCAGGTCCCAGCAGCGGTCGGTGACCAGCTCCACCACGTTGCGGTGGGTGACGCCGACCCCCTTGGGGCGGCCCGTGGACCCGGAGGTGAACATCACGTACATCAGGGCGTCCTCGCCCACCGCGATCCCCGGATCCGTTCCCGGATAGCCCACCACCGGGGTGTCCACCGACAGCACCCGCACACCGCGGGCGAGTTGGCGGGCGACCTGGGGCAGCTCGGCGTGCTCCTCCCGGACCAGCAGTACCCGCGCGGCCACGTCCTCCATGATCATGTCCACCCGGGCCTCGGGCAGCCGCGGGTCCAGCGGTACGTACGCCGCCCCGCACTTGAGCACCGCCAGCGCCGCCACCAGCAGGTACGGGGTGCGCTCCAGCAGCAGCCCCACCGCCGCGTCCCGGCCCACACCAGCCTCCACCAGCCGGTGCGCCAGCGCGTTGGCCCGCGCGTCCAGCTCGGCGTACGTCAGGCTCTCGTCCTCGTAGGAGACGGCGGTCCGGCCCGGTGTGCGCCGGGCCTGCTCCGCGAACCGTTCGTGCGCCAGACCGCACGCCGCGCCCGGGACGGCGGTGTCGTTGTAGGCGGCCAGCCGCAGCTCCTGCGCGGACGACAGCAGCGGTACGTCCGCGATCCGCTGCTCAGGGTCCTCGGCCGCCGCCCGCAGGGTGCGCGCCACGTGCCCGGCGAGCACCGCCGCCGTGTCCGCGTCGTACAGGTCCGTCGCGTACTCCAGTACGCCCTCCAGCCCGCCCGGGGCCCCGTCGGCGTCGCGGGTCTCGCGCAGCGACAGGGTCAGGTCGAACTTGGTGAACCCGGAGTCCGTCCCCAGCGGGGTGCCGGCCAGGGCTCCGCCCGCCGGGGCGGCCGGCTCCGTCGGGTGCACCTGCACGATCACCTGCACCAGCGGGTGGCGGGCCGTGGAGCGCTGCGGGTTGAGGTGCTCGACGACCAGGTCGAAGGGGAGCTCCTGGTGGGCGTACGCGGCCAGTCCCGTCTCCCGGACCCGGCCGACCAGCTCGGAGAAACGCGGGTTCCCCGAGGTGTCGCAGCGCAGCACGAGCGTGTTGACGAAGAAGCCGACCAGGTCGTTCAGGGCCTCGTCGTCACGGCCCGCGACCACCGTGCCCAGCGGCAGATCGGTGCCCGCGCCGTGCCGGGTCAGGGTCGCGGCCAGGGCCGCCTGCACCACCGTGAACAGGGTGGTCCCGTGCTCCAGGGCCAGGCGCTCCAGCCGGGCGTGCGTGGCGGCGTCCACCCCCAGGGGCGTCGCCGAACCCCGGTGCGAGGCCTCGGCCGGCCTGGTGCGGGCGGCCGTCAGCTCCAGGACCGGCGGGGCGTCCGCCAGGGTCCGCTCCCAGAAGGCCAGGTGCCCGGCCGCGGCCCCGTCCTCCAGGGCGGCCCGCTCCCACAGGGTGTAGTCCGCGTACTGCACCGGCAGCGGCTCCCAGCCGGGCGCCGACCCGCCGAGCCGGGCCGCGTAGGCCTCGGCCAGGTCGTCGAACAGCGGCCCCGCGGACCAGCCGTCGGCGGCGATGTGGTGGACCAGCACCACCAGGACCTGCTCCTGCCCTTCCTCCCCGCAGCCGATCAGCGTGGCCCGCAGCGGAAGGTCGCTCGCCAGCGCGAACACGTGCCCGGCGGCCGCGTCCACCGCCGCCTCCAGACCCCCCTCCGGCGCGGTGACCAGGTCCAGCGGGGGCCGCGCCCCCTCGCACACCCGCTGGTACGGCTGCCCGTCCACCGCCGGGTACACGGTGCGCAGCACCTCGTGCCGCTCGGCGACGTCGGCCAGCGCGTCCGCCAGTACCGCCGGGTCCAGGGGCCGTTCCAGGCGCAGCGCGAAGGGGATGTTGTACGACAGGCCCGGCCCCTGGAGCTGGTCCACGAACCACAGCCGCCGCTGCGCGTACGACAGCGGGATCCGCTCCGGCCGGTCCGCCGCCGGGGCCAGCGCGGGCCGCCCGGCCGGCGCGGCCTCCCGGCCCAGCCGCAGCGCCAGCTCGGCGGGGGTCGGCGCGAGGAACAGGTCCCGGATCCGGGCCTCCAGCCCGAGCGTGGCCCGGATCCGGTTCACCAGGCGCACCCCCATCATGGAATGCCCGCCCTCGGAGAAGAAGTTGGCGTCCGGGGCCACCGGCCCGTCGAGGCCGATCACCTCCCCGAACAGCGCGCACAGCACCTGCTCGACGGAGGCGGCGCCGGCCCCGGCCGCCTGCTCGGACGTACGGGCCGCCTGCTCGTGCGCCCGGGCCGCCCGTTCGCGGGCGCGGGCCGAGGCCAGGCGCTCCCTGCGTTCCGCCACCGCCGCGCCCTCCCCGCCGGTCAGCAGCCCCCACCCGGTCACCGGCCCGGCGGGGTCGGCCGCCGCCCGCGCGAGGGCCCGCAGGAACAGGTCCAGCAGCAGCTGCGCCGTACCGGCGTCGAACAGGTCCACCGCGTACTGCCACCACACCTCCAGGCCGTCGCCGCCCGGCAGCTCCACGCAGGAGGCGCTGAGGTCGAACTTGGCCACCTCCAGGCCCGGTTCGACGAACCGGCCCGACAGCGGGCCGTCGGTCCCGGTGTCCTCGCCGCCCTGCTCCTGCGCGGTGAGCATCACCTGGAAGAAGGGGTTCACGGCGCCGTCCCGGCGCGGCCGCAGGTGCTCCACCAGCAGGTCGAACGGCAGCTCCTGGTGGGCGTACGCGGCCAGGTCCGCGTCCCGCGCCCGGTCGACGAGCTCCGCGTACGAGGCCTCGCCCGACACGTCGGTGCGCAGCACCAGGGTGTTGACGAAGAACCCGACCAGCTCCTCCAGGGCCTCGTCGCCGCGCCCCGCGACCGGGGTGCCGATCGCGATGTCCGTCCCCGCGCCGACGGCGGCCAGCGCCAGCGCCAGCGCGGGCTGGAGCACCATGAGCAGGCTCGCGCCGCGCTCCTCGGCGAGCGCGGCCAGCCGCCGGTGCGCCTCCGCGTCGAGACGGGCGGTGAGGGTGGCGCCCGCCCCGCTGGGCTCGGCGGGCCGGGGCCGGTCGGCGGGCAGGTCCAGCAGGGTGGGCACGCCGTCGAGGGCCCCGCGCCAGTGCGCAAGCAACGCGGCCGGGTCCTCCAGGAGTTCGCGCTGCCACAGGGTGTAGTCGGCGTACTGCACGGGCAGCGGCTCCCAGCCGGGCGGACCTCCGGCCAGCCGGGCGGCGTAGGCCGTTGCGAGGTCGCGCAGCAGGGGGCCCACGGACCAGCCGTCGGTGGCGATGTGGTGGGTCAGCAGGGCGAGGGTGGCGGAGCCGTCTCCGGGCACGAACAGGGCGGCCCGCAACGGCAGATGGGCGGAAAGGTCGAAGGCGGCGCCGGTGAAGCCGGCCACCAGCTCCGCGACCTCCCCGGGCGCGCAGGCCCGCACCGCGAGCGGCACCCCGGGGGCCGGGAGCACGTGCTGGTAGGGCTCGGAGTCCACCGCCGGGTACAGGGTGCGCAGCACCTCGTGCCGCTCCACGACGTCGGCGAGGGCGGCTTGGAGCGCGGCCCGGTCGGGGACGGAGTCCAGGCGCAGCACGAGCGGCAGGTTGTAGGTGGCGGCGGGGCCTTCCAGGCCGGCCAGGAACCACAGGCGGCGCTGGGCGTAGGACAGCGGGACCCGGTCCTCGGCGGGCAGCACCTCCCCGCTGAAGACCGCGTACGGGTCGAGGTCCCGCTCGGGGGCCGGGGCCGGGGACCGCAGCGCCTTGCGGTCGATCTTCCCGGAGGGCGTCCGGGGCAGCGCGGGCAGGAGGGTCACGGTGCCCGGGACGGCCGCCGCCGGGAGCGCCGCCCGTACCCGGTCCCGGAGCTCCGCCGCGCCCACCCCCTCGTCGGCGACGACGAAGGCGGCCAGCCGCAGCACCCCGTCCGCGCCCGCCGGCGCCACCACGGCCGCCTCGCGGACCCCGGGGTGGGCGGTCAGCACCGACTCCACGGAGGCCGGGTCCACCCGGTGCCCGTTGATCTTCACCTCGTCGTCGGCCCGTCCCCGGAAGCCGAGCTGGCCGTCGGGCCGTACGTGGACCAGGTCGCCGGTCCGGTACGCGCGCTCCCCGTCCAGGGTGGTGAACCGGGTCCCGGTCAGCTCCGGCCGGCCGAGGTAGCCCTCGGCGAGGGCGCCGCCCAGCAGCCACAGTTCGCCGTCGACGACGGCGGCCCGCACGCCGGGCAGGGGGGTGCCGATCGGCACGGGCCCGCCGCGGTGGCGGGAGAGGTCGGCGACGGTGGCCACGACGGTGGCCTCGGTCGGCCCGTAGGTGTTCAGCAGCCGCACCCGGTCCGGGTCCACGGCCGCGCACCACTGCGCGACCCGCTCGGGCAGGGCCGCCTCGCCGCCGATGACCACGGTCCGCAGGGAGTCCGGCAGCCGGTCCACGCCCGAGGCGAGGGCGTGCGTCAGCTCGTGCCAGTACGCCGTCGGCAGGTCGAGCACCGTCACCCCGTGCGCGGCGCAGCCCGCCAGCAGCCCGGGGACGTCGAGCATCTCCTCGTCCCGCAGGACCAGGGCGGCGCCCGCGCAGAGGGTCAGGAAGACCTCCTCCACGCTCGCGTCGAAGTGCAGCGGCGCGAACTGGAGCACCCTGTCCTCGGAGGTGATCCCGTAGCGGGCGGTGGCCCCGGCGGTGAAGTGGGCCAGGGCGCGGTGCCCGACGACGACGCCGTTGGGGGTGCCGGTGGATCCGGACGTGTAGATCACGTAGGCGGATCCGGGGGTGACCCCCGGGCCCGGCAGGGTGAACTCCCCGGTGCCCAGCGCGAGGTCGTCCCGTCCGGTGCAGTCGGCGAGGATCGCCGCGTTGCGGGCGGCCGGCGCGGCCGGATCGAGCGGCAGGTAGGCCGCACCGGTCCGCAGCGTCGCGAGCAGCCCGACGACGGCGTCGATGCCGCGCGGGCGGTGCACGGCCACCAGACGGCCGGGACCGGCCCCTTCGGCGGCCAGCGCGTCGGCCCGCAGTGCCACCGCCAGGGCCAGCTGCCCGTACGTCATCCGGCGCGTGCCGTGCACCAGCGCGAGCCGCCCGGGGCCGGCGGCTACCCGGGCGTCGAGCCGGTCGAGCACACCGGGAGCCGGGGTGATCGCCGGGCCGCCGTCCAGGACGGCGCGGGCGGTGGGGGCGGTCGAGGGCATCGCGGGGCCTCCAGGCGAGGGGGTGGGTGCGGACCGCAGTCCGTACCCCCACGCTAGGCACCGCCCCCGCCCCCGGCGGGCAGTCCCTCCGGCAGCTCCCCGCCCCCACGCTGCCGCCCGGGACTGCCGCCGGGGGCTGCCGCCCGGGACTGGGGTGGGCCTGGTCTGCACCCCGGACGTCCCCGGTGCCCGCGGCTCCGCGTGCGCGTGTGGCCCCCGACCGGAGGGGCGAGGGCCGTGAGCCGGGCGGACCATCGGGAGCGGGGCCATGGCCCGGTGGTCCCGGCGGGACCGGGGGCGCGATTACGGGTGGGCCTCCGGGGCCGGCCCACCGGTCCCGGAGGGCGACCGGCCCCGGAGGGGCTACGGCTGGCGGACGCGGGTGCCCGCGCGGGTGCGGCGGCGTAGGGCCGGGGTGGCGGTCGGGGACGGGCCGGTGGTGGGTGCCGCCGCCAGCAGGGCCGCCAGCCGGGCCGGGGTGGGGTGGCGGAACACCTCGCGCAGCGTCAGTTCGCGGCCGAGTTCCGCCCGTACCCGGTTGACCAGCCGTACCGCGAGCAGCGAATGTCCCCCGGACTTGAAGAAGTTGTCGTCCGGGCCGATCCGACCCCGCTCCAGCACCTCCGCGAACAGCCGCAGCAGCGTGTCCGTCAGGGCGCCGGTGGGAGCCGGGGCCGGGTCCGGTGCGGCCGGGGCCTCGGGCAGCAGGACGGCCGCCGGGACCTCGTAGTCCGGCAGTCGGTCCGCCGCCCAGGCCTGGAGCTCGGCCTCCGTCACCGCCCCGGCCGGGGTCACGGCCCGTGCGAGCAGCCGGTCCCCCTCCACCCCGGCCCGCGCCGACACCACCGCCGGATGCGCCGTCAGGACCGCCTCCACCCGGGCCGGATCGACCCGGTAGCCCCCGGCGAGCGGCCGTGCGGGACGCCGGTCGGCCGGGGCCGGCAGGGCGGACACGTGCCGCGACGGGTCGGCGGCGAACAGCTCCAGCGCGGACACCAGCAGCGCCGCCAGCCGGGCCGCGCCCGAGGGCCCGTAGAGGTCGGTGGCGTACTCCAGCACCCCCGACAGACCGCCGGCCGGCCGCTCCGTCAGGGCGAAGGTCAGGTCCGACTTCGCCGTCCGCGCGGCGAAGGCCCCTTCCGTGCCCGCCAGCGGCCCGCCGACCGCCCCGGCCGGAGCCGGGTTCACCTGGAGCATCACCTGCGCCAGCGCGTCGTGTGCCGAGGACCGGTGCGGGTTGAGGGCCTCCACCAGCAGGTCGAACGGCAGGTCCTGGTGCGCGTACGCCGCCAGGTCCGCCTCCCGGACCCGGTCGACGAGCTCCTCGAAGGCCGGGTCCCCGTCCGTGCCGGTGCGCAGCACCAGCGTGTTGACGAAGAACCCCACCAGCCCCGACAGGTCGTCGTCGGCGCGCCCCGCGACCGTCGTGCCGATGGCCAGGTCGGTCCCGGCCCCGGCCCGGGTCAGGGCCGCCGCCAGCGCCGCCTGCACCACCATGAACAGGGTGGCGCCCCGCGCGTGTGCGATCCGCAGCAGCGCGCGGTGCGTGCCGGCGTCGACCTCGAAGCCGGTGACCGCCCCGCGTCCCGACGGCACGGGCGGCCGGGGCCGCTCCGTCGGCAGGTCGATCAGCGGCGGCAGCCCGGACAGGGTCCCGCGCCAGAACGAGAGCGCGGCGCCCGGGTCGGCGAGCAGCTCGCGCTGCCACAGCGTGTAGTCCGCGTACTGCACGGGCAGCGGGGACCAGCCCGGCTCCCGGCCCGTCGCCGCCCGTGCCCCGTATGCCGCCGCCAGGTCCGCCAGCAGCGGGCCCGTGGACCAGCCGTCCGCGGCGATGTGGTGCAGGAGCAGCACCAGGGTCTGCGGGCCCCCGCCCTCCGGCAGGAACAGCCAGGCCCGTATCGGCAGGTCCCGCGCCAGGTCGAAGACGTGCCCGGCCGCCGCGTCGACGGCCGCCGCCACGTCCGCCGCGTGTACCAGGTCCAGTTGCGGCCGGGCGCCCTCCAGCACCCGCTGGTACGGCTCCCCGCCCTCGGCCGCGTACACGGTGCGCAGCACCTCGTGCCGGGCGGCGAGGTCCGCCAGCGCCCCGGCGAGGGCCACCGGTTCCAGCGGCCGTTCCAGGCGCCGCACCAGCGCGATGTTGTAGGTGGCGGACGGCCCCTGGAGCTGGTCGAGGAACCACAGCCGGCGCTGCGCGTACGACAGCGGGATCCGCTCCGGCCGCTCCGGTACGGGGACCAGCGCGGGCCGCGCCGCCCCGCCCGCCCCGGCGCCCGTCCCCAGGCGGCGGTGCAGGGCCGCCGCGGTGGGGGCCAGGAACAGGTCCCGGATGCCCGCCTCCACGCCGAGCACGGCCCGGATCCGGTTGACGAGCCGGCTGGCCAGCAGCGAATGCCCGCCCGACTTGAAGAAGTTGGCGTCGGCGGCGATCCGCTCGGCGCCCAGCACCTCGGCGAACAGTCCGCACAGGATCTCCTCGCGCGGGGAGGACGGCGCCGCCGTCGCGGCCGTCGGGGCCGCCGCCGTCGCGGCGAGCGCCTCCCGCAGCCGGTCCCGGCGCCGCTCCAGTCCCCGCCGCTCGGGCTCCCGGACCAGGTCCAGTGCACCGAGGCGGGCCGCCGGATCGGCGGCGAAGGCTTCGAGGGCCCGTACGCAGACCTCCAGCAGCAGCCGGGCCGTGTCCTCGTCGAAGAGGTCGGTGGCGTACTGCACGTGCACGTCGAGGCCGTCCGGGGCGCCGTCGGCGGTGTGCCGCCCGGCACAGTGGTAGCTCAGGTCGAACTTGGCGGCGCCCAGGTCGGTGCTCCCGGCCCGGCCCGTGACCGGCCCGAGCGAGATCCGCTCGTCGGCGGCCTCCCGCACGGTCAGCATGACCTGGAAGAAGGGGTGTTCGCCCAGGGCCCGGCCCGGCTCGGCCAGGTGCTCGACCAGGACGTCGAAGGGCAGGTCCTGGTGGTCGAAGGCCGACAGGTCCGCGTCCCGGACCCGGTCCACGAGCTCCCCGACGGACGGGTCGCCGGACAGGTCGGTGCGCAGCACCAGCGAGTTGACGAAGCAGCCGACCAGCTCGTGCAGGTCCTGGTCGGGGCGGCCCGCGACCGGGGTGCCGATCGCCAGGTCCTCGCCCGCGCCGGTGGCCGCCAGCGCCGCCGCGAGGGCGGCGCGGACCACCATGAACAGGCTCGCCCGCCGCTCCCGCGCCAGCCCGGCCAGGGTCCGGTGGGCTTCCGGGCCGACCGTCGCGGACACGGTGGCGCCCCGGCCCGAGGGCTCGGCCGGGCGCGGCCGGTCGGCGGGCAGCGCGGTCCGCGCGGGCATTCCGGCCAGGGCCTCGCGCCAGAAGCCGAGCAGGGCGTCCGGGTCGGCCAGCAGCTCGCGTTGCCACAGCGCGTAGTCGGCGTACTGCACCGGCAGCGGCGTCGGTTCGGGGGCGCGCCCCGCACACCGGGCCCCGTAGGCCTCGCCCAGGTCCCGCAACAGCGGGGCCAGGGACCAGCCGTCGGTGGCGATGTGGTGGACCAGCAGCACCAGCACCGCACCGCCGTCGCCCGGGACGAACAGCCGGGCCCGCAGCGGCGCCCGGAGCGCCAGGTCGAAGGCCTCCCGGCCGAAGGCGTCGACCAGCGCGTCCAGCTCGCCGGGCGCGCACGTCTCCACCTCCAGCGGCACCCCGGCCGGCGCGAGCACCCGCTGGTACGGCTCGCCGCCCTCGGCCCCGTACACCGTGCGCAGCACCTCGTGCCGGGTGACGAGGTCACCGAGCGCGGCCTCCAGCGCGGCGGGTTCCGGGACCGCGTCCAGCCGCAGCACCAGCGGGGCGTTGTAGGTCGCCGAGGGGCCCTCGATGCGGTCCAGCAGCCACAGCGCCCGCTGCGCGGCCGACAGCGGGATCCGCTCCGGCCGGTCCGGTACGGGGACCAGCGCGGGCCGCGCCGCCCCGGCGGCGCCCGCTCCGGCCAGCCGCCCGTGCAGGGCGGCCGGGGTCGGGGCGAGGAACAGGTCCCGGATGCCCAGCTCCAGGCCGAGCGCGCCCCGGATCCGGTTCACCAGCTTGCTCGCGAGCAGCGAATGGCCGCCCGACTTGAAGAAGTTCGCGTCGGCGGCGAACGCCTCGCCCGCCCCGCGCCCGAGGACCTCCGCGAACAGGCCGCACAGGATCTCCTCCCGGGGCGAGAGCACGTCGCGGCGGGCCGGAACGGCGCCGCGCGGGGCGGGCGCGACGGCCGGGACGGTGCTGCGCCCGCGCGCGGCCAGGGCCCGTGCCTGCGGACCGGACGCCGGGCCGAGGGCGCCGAGGCGGGCCGTGGGGCGGTCGGCGAACGCTTCGAGGGTCCGCACGTACAGCTCCAGCAGCAGGCGGGCCGTGTCCTCGTCGAAGAGGTCGGTTGCGTACTGGAGGGCGATCTCGATCCCGTCCGGCCGGCCCTCGGCCGTGTGCAGTTCGCGGCAGTACCAGGTCAGGTCGAACTTGGCCGTGTCCAGGGCGATGTCGGCGAGCTCCCCGCCGACCCCGCCGCCCAGCTCCACCCGGCCGTCGCCCGCACCGCCGCCGTCCGAGTCCACGGTCAGCATCACCTGGAAGAAGGGGTGGTGGCCCAGGGCCCGTTCCGGGGCGAGCCGCTCCACCAGCAGGTCGAAGGGCAGCTCCTGGTGCTCGTACGCCGCCAGGTCCGCCTCGCGGACCCGCTCCAGCAGCTCCCCGACGGCGGGGTCGCCCGACAGGTCGGTGCGCAGCACGAGGGAGTTGACGAAGAAGCCGACCAGGTCGTACAGGTCCTCGTCGGGGCGGCCCGCGACCGGGGTGCCGATCACGAGGTCCTCGCCCGCTCCGGCCGCCGACAGGGCCGCCGCGAGGGCGGCGCGGGCCGCCATGGCCGGGCTCGCCCGGTGGGTGCGCGACAGGGCGAGCAGCCCGCCGTGCGCGGCCGCGTCGAGCCGGGCCGTCAGCGTCGCGCCCCGGCCCGAGGGTTCGGCGGGGCGGGGCCGGTCGGCCGGCAGGTCGACCACCGCCGGTGCACCCTCCAGCGCACCCCGCCAGTACGCCAGTTGCTCGGCGGCCAGGCTGTCCGGGTCGGCGGGGTCACCGAGCAGCTCGTGCTGCCACTGGCTGTAGTCCGCGTACTGCACGGGCAGCGGCTCCGTGTCGGGGGCCCGGCCGGCCAGCCGGGCGGCGTAGGCCCCCGCCAGGTCGCGCAGCAGGGGGCGCAGCGACCAGCCGTCGGTCGCCACGTGGTGGATCAGCAGCACCAGGGTGGAGGTGCCGTCGCCCGGCAGGAACAGCCGCGCGCGCAGCGGGGGTTCGGCGGTGATGTCCAGGGGTTGCCGGATGAAGGCGGCCACCCGTGCGTCCCGTTGGCCCGGCGCGCACTCCTCGGCGGTGAGCCGCGCGGCGGGCGCCTCGTCCAGCACCCGCTGGTACGGCTCCGCGTCGGGCCCGGCCGGCAGTACGGTGCGCAGCACCTCGTGCCGCTCCACGACGTCGGCCAGCGCGAGGGCCAGGGCCCCGGCGTCGGGTTCGCCGTCGAGGTGCAGGACGACCGGGGCGTTGTAGGTGGCGGAAGGGCCGTGCAGCCGGCCCAGGAACCACAGCCGGCGCTGGGCGTACGACAACGGGATCACGGTTCGTCCTTCAGGAGTTCGGGCTCGCGGCGGCCGCGACCAGGGTGTCGAGGTGGGCGGCCAGGTCCCGCAGGCGCGGGTTGGCGTAGACGGCCTTCACCGGGAGGGAGACGCCCAGTTCGGCGCGGACCCGCGAGACCAGCTTGATCGCGAGCAGCGAGTGGCCGCCCAGCTTGAAGAAGTTGTCGTCGGGGCCGACGTGCGGGGCGCCGAGGACGGCGGCCCAGACGCCCGCGATCAGCGTCTGCGAGGCGGTCAGGCCCCCGGCGGCGGCGTCGCCGGCCGGGGCGGGCGCGGCGGCGGGTGCCGGGGCGGGCAGTGCGGCGCGGTCCACCTTGCCGTTGACGGTGACCGGGAACCGCTCCAGGGCCACGAAGGCCGCCGGGACCATGTACGCGGGCAGCACGGCGGTGAGGCGTTCGCGCAGCGCGGCTTCGGTGACGGGGCCGGCCGCCCGGTAGTAGGCCACCAGGCCCGGCGCCCCGTGGACGTCCTCGCGGAGCACGACGGCCGCCTCGGCGACCCCGGGGACCGCGGCCACCGCGGCCTCGACCTCGGGGAGTTCGAGGCGGTGGCCGCGCAGCTTGACCTGGCCGTCGGCCCGCCCCAGGTAGGCCAGCCGGCCGCCGGGCAGGAGCCGTACGAGGTCGCCCGTGCGGTACATGCGGCCGCCGTGCGCCTCCCCCGCGGCGTCGGCCACGAACCGCTCCGCGGTCAGGGCCGGCCGGCCCCGGTAGCCGCGGCCCACGCGGGGGCCCGCCAGGTACAGCTCGCCGCTGCCGCCCTCGGCGACCGGGTTGAGCCCCTCGTCCAGGACCCGCGTGCGCAGGCCCGGCAGGGCGCTGCCGATGTGCGGCTCGTCGGCGCCGTCCACCCAGCCCGCGGTGGCGTCGACCGTGCACTCGGTGGGCCCGTACAGGTTGACCGTGCGCAGCACCCCCCGTTCGCCGAGCCGGGCCAGGCGCCGCCACAGCGCGGGGCTGACGGCCTCGCCGCCGATCAGCAGGGTCAGCGGCCGCGGGCCGCCGTCCGGGGTGAGCAGGTCCAGCAGGGGATCGGCGTGCGCGGGGGTGATGTCCAGGTCGGTCAGGGCCTGTTCGTCGACCAGCCGGGCCAGCAGCGACGGGTCCGCGCGGGTCTCGTCGTCGATCATCACCAGGGTGTCGCCGCGGCAGAGGCGGACCCACTGCTGCACGGAGGCGTCGAAGGACGGCGAGGCGTTCCAGCCGACCCGCCCGCCCTCGGTGACGGCGATGCCCGCGCCCTCCAGCTCGGCGAGCAGCGCGGACGCGGCGGCCCGGCCGATCTCCACGCCCTTGGGGCGGCCGGTGGAGCCGGAGGTGTAGATGACGTAGGCCAGGGTGTCGCCGCGGACGGCCACCGGGACGTACGGGAGCTCGGGTCCGGGCGCGGCCAGCGCGGCCACGGCCACGTGCGGTACGCCCTCGGCGAGGGGCTCGGTGTCCGCGTCGGCGGTGACGACCAGGTCGGCGCCCGCGTCCTCGACGAGGTAGCGCCGCCGCTCGGCCGGCAGCTTCGGGTCCACCGGCAGGTACGCGGCCCCCGCCGTCAGGGTTCCGACCAGTGCGGCGACGAGCTCCGCGCCGCGCGGCAGGCACAGGGCGACCACGCTCTCCGGCCCGACGCCGCGGGCGGCGAGGCGGCCGGCGATCCGCATGGCCTCGGCGCGCAGTTCGCCGAAGCTCCGGGCGCGGCCGTCGGCGACGACGGCGGTCCGGTCGGCGGGGGCCAGGGCGAGCCGGGCCAGCAGGTCGGTGACGGGGGCGGCGGTGCCCGCGCGGTGGCGGGTGCGCTCGGGAAGTACGGCGGTCATGGCGGTCACTTCCCGGTGAAGACGGTGGTGGACGGCTGGGTGACGGGCGCGCAGTCGGCCAGCGCGACGGGCTCGCCCATGGCCACGAGGATCTTCCGGTCGCCCTTGTAGGCCTCGCGGCCGTGGGCGCACAGGATGTTGTCGACGAGCATCAGGTCGCCCCGCTGCCAGGTCTCGCGGACCGTGACCCGGTCGTAGACGGCGTTGACCGCGTCGACCTCGGCGTCGGTGAGCCGGGAACCGTCGCCCAGGTAGGTGTTGAAGGGCAGCCCGTCCTCCCCGTACGTGTCGACGAGGACCTCGCGGACGTCCGGGTCCAGGGTGCGGCTGTTCCAGAAGGCGAAGTGGTTGAACCAGGTCCGCTCGCCCGTCACGGGGTGGGTGACGACCGCCGACCGCCGCTGCCGGGTGATCATCGAGTCGTCCTCCTCGACCCACTCGTAGCCGACGGTGTTCTCCTCGCAGTAGGCCTCGGCGACCGCCTTGTCCTCGGTGGCGAAGGTCTTGTACCAGGGCAGCCCGGCCAGTTCGGAGTAGTTGCGCACGAGCAGCCAGCCGGCCCGCTCGAACCGCTCGACCAGCTCCGGCGGCAGCAGCCGCAGCGCCTCGCGCATGTCGCCGACGGTGGTCGCCCCGCCCTCCTCGGGCGCGGTCACGCAGCCGAACAGCAGTACCCCGGGGAAGTCGAGGGTGTAGCTGTTCTCGTTGTGCAGCCGGATCGGCTGGACCGCCGGCAGGTCGGTGGAGGAGAACACGCCTTCGCCGAAGTCGGTGCGCGGGGTGGCCTTCTCCTTGTACCCGGCGCGCCGCTCGATCAGGGCGTCCCGGGCGGCGGCGAAGGAGGCCGCGTCCTTCACGGGCAGGCCCCGCAGCAGCACGGCCCCGCTGCGCAGCAACTCGGCCTGGACGGCCTCGCGGTGGGCGGTCAGCCAGGCGGTGGCGGAGGCCGCGTCGAGACCGGCCGGCGCGTGCACGACTACGGGCCTGCCGGGCTCGCGCACCGGGGTGAAGCCGGCCGCCGGGGCGGGGGACTCTGCGTACGTGGTCATCGAACGTCCTTAAGGGGATGCGGAGACGAGGGGTGCGGAGATGCGGGGAGCGGGGCCGCGCGGCGCGGTCAGGCGGCGGCCGGGGCGGCGGCGTGTCCGCCGACGACCGGACCGAGCACGGAGAAGAACTCCGGCAGCTGTTCCTGGAAGTAGAAGTGGCCTCCCGGCAGCACGTACGAGGCGAACGCGCGGTCGGTGATCTGCTCCCAGCGGATCAGCGAGGCGGCCGGGGCGACCGGGTCGGCGTCCCCGCCGATCACCGTCACCGGGCAGGCCACCCGGGCCTCGGACTCCGCGCAGCGGTAGACGTCGTCGATGGCGAAGTCGGCCCGGATGGAAGGCAGGATGATCTCCCGCAGCTCCGGCTCGTCGAGGATGCCGTCGTCGGTGCCGCCGCGCTCCTTGATGGCGGCGACCAGCTCGTCGTCGTCCAGCCGCTCCGGGTACACGGCGCACGGGTTGGCCAGGAACGGGGCCCGGCACGCCGAGGCGATCAGGGCGCGGGGCCCCCGTCCGGCCGCCTCCAGGCTGCGGACGACCTCGAAGGCCACGAGCGAGCCCATGCTGTGCCCGAGCACCACCAGGTCCTCGGTGACCCCGGCGGGCAGCGCCGCCACGACCGGACCGGCCAGATCGGCGATGTCCCGGGGGAGGTCCTCGGCGAACCGGGCGCCCCGGCCCGGGTACTGGCCGATCAGCAGGCGGACGTCGGCGGGCAGGTGGGCGCGCCACTCCGCGTAGGCGTGGGCGTTCCCGCCGGCGTGCGGCAGGACCAGCAGCGCGGTGCGCTGGGGGCCCTCGCCCGGCAGGTCCCAGACCACGTCGTCCGGTGCGGGGGTGAAGTCGGCCTGGTCCTGGTCGGTGGTGCTCATGAGGAACTCCGTTCCTGTTCGGGGGTGCGGCGGCGCAGCGCGGGCCGGGCGCGCCGGGGAGCGGGCGCCCCCGCGGACAGCAGCCGGGTCTCGATGTGCCGGGCGAGGGTGACGGGGGTGGGGTGCTGGAAGACGTCGCGCAGGGTGAGGGTGACGCCCAGGGCGGTGCCGATGCGGTTCGTCAGGCGGGCGGCGAGGAGGGAGTGGCCGCCCTGGTCGAAGAAGTCGTCGTCGATCGACAGCGGGGACGGGGCGGCCAGCGCCTCCCCGAACCAGGTGCGCACCTTCTCCTCCAGCGGGGTGCGCGGTGCGCGTCCGCCCGCCGTGGTGACGGCCTGCGGTGCCGGCAGGGCGCTCTTGTCGATCTTCCCGTTGGGGGTCAGCGGCAGCCGGTCCAGCAGGACGACGAAGGCCGGGACCATGTGGTCGGGCAGGAGCGTGCGCAGCCAGAGGCGGACGTCCTGGGGCGAGAGGGCCTCGTCGGTGGTGACGAGGTAGGCGGTCAGCTGGGGCGTGCGGTGGTGGTCCGGGTGCGTGGCGAGGGTGGCCTGGGTGATGTCGGGGTGGGTGGTGAGGGTGGTTTCGATTTCGGTGGGTTCGATGCGGAAGCCGCGGATTTTGATCTGGGTGTCGGTGCGGCCGGTGTAGTGGAGGTTGCCGTGGGTGTCCCAGTGGGCCTGGTCGCCGGTGCGGTAGAGGCGGGTGCCGGGGGGTCCGTAGGGGTGGGGGATGAAGTGGGTTGCGGTGGTGGTGGGTTGGGCGAGGTAGCCGTGGGCGAGTCCGTCGCCGGAGAGGTAGAGCTCGCCCGTCGTCCCGGGAGGTGTGGGGCGCAGGTGGGCGTCGAGGACGTAGGCGTGCTTGTTGGTCAGGGGCCGGCCGATGGAGAGGGGGCCGGTGGCGGGGGCGTCGGGGTCGGTGGTGTGGGTGGTGGTGAAGCCCATGGACTCGGCCGGCCCGTACCCGTTGGTGATCGTGACCCGCGGGTGCAGCCCGTGCAGCCGCTCCACGTGCGTCGGGGAGGCGGGTTCGCCGCCGGTGTAGACGATGCGGGTGGTGGTGAAGGTGTCGGGGTGTTCGTCGGTGAGGTAGTTGAAGAGGCTGGAGGAGAGCTGGAGCATGGTCACCCGGTGTTGCTGGGTGAGTGCGGCGATGAGGGCTGGTTCGGGGCGTTGTCCTGGTTGGAGGACGGTGGTGCCGCCGTGGAGGAGGGCGCCCCAGAATTCGAGGCTGAAGGCGTCCCAGGAGACGGGGGAGCACTGGAGGAAGGTTTCGCCGGGGCCGAAGGTGGCGTAGGTCTGGGCGGTGAGGGTGGAGACGAGGTTGCGGTGGGAGGACAGGATGCCCTTGGGGCGTCCGGTGGAGCCGGAGGTGAACATCACGCAGGCGACGTCGTCCCAGGTCAGCGGAGTTCCGAGCGGCTCCTCGGAGCAGCCTGCGATCTCCTCGGCCCCGGCGTCGACCAGGGTGCTGCGCCAGGGCCCTTCCGGCAGCCGGGTGTGGTGGCGGGTGTCGGTGACCAGGGCGGTGAGGGAGGCGTCCCGGGCGGTGCCGGCCAGGCGTTCGTCGGGGAACTCGGGGTCCAGGAGGGCGTATCCGGCGCCGGTCTTGACGACGGCGAGGAGGGCGACGGCGAAGTCGGGTCCGCGGTCGAGGAGGATGCCGGCGAGGTCGCCGCGGCCCAGGCCCCCGGCGGCGAGGTGGTGCGCCAGCCGGTTGGCGCGGGAGTCCAGCTCCCGGTAGGTGAGCTCCTGGCCGCCGAAGACCACCGCCCGGCCCCCGGGGCGCAGCCGGACCTGCTCCTCGAACCGTTCGACGAGGGTGGCCGGGGCGGTGTCGGTACGGATGCCCGTCCATTCCTCCAGCACCTGCCGGCGGCCGGCCCCGTCCAGCAGCTCCAGCTCCGAGAGCCGGACCTCCGGTTCGCGCGCCACCTGCTCCAGCGTCCGCCGCAGCATGCCGGTCATCCGCTCGACGGTGGCCCGCTCGTACAGGTCGGAGCTGTAGAGCACCGCCCCCGTCAGGCCGGACGCCGCGTCGGCGCGCAGCAGGAACTCCAGGTCGAACTTGACGGCCCCGGTGGCCAGGGGCTCCGCCTCACCGGCCCGCAGTCCGGGCAGCACGGGCGAGATGCCGGGACCCGAATCCAGTGCCAGGCACACCTGGAACAGCGGATGCCGGGCCAGGGAGCGGGCCGGGTTCAAGGCCTCCAGCACCAGGTCGAAGGGGGCCTCCTGATGGGCGAAGGCGTCCAGATCGGCGGTGCGCACCCGCGCCAGCAGTTCCCGGAAGGCAGGGTTCCCCGAGGTGTCGGTACGCAGCACCAGGGTGTTCACGAAGAAGCCCACGAGCCCCGACAGGGCCTCGTCGGGCCGGCCCGCGACCGGTGAGCCGAGCGGGACGTCGGTGCCCGCGCCCAGCCGGGTCAGCGTCGCCGCGAGCGCGGCCTGCACCACCATGAAGGGGGTGCACCGCTCGGCCCGCGCCAGCTCCACCACCCGTTCGTACAGGTCCGTTCCGAAGTCCACCCGGACCGCCCCGCCGCTCTGCCCGGCGACCGGCGGACGCGGCCGGTCGGGGAGCAGCCCCAGCTCCTCCGGGAGCCCGGCCAGCGCCGTCCGCCAGTGGGCCAGCCGGGTTTCCAGAGGGCCGCCAGCGAGGGCGGTGCGCTGCCAGAGCGCGAAGTCGGCGTAGTCGGCCGGCAGGGGGGCCCAGTCGGGTGCGGACCCCGCCAGCCGGGCCGCGTAGGCGTGGGACAGGTCCTCGAACAGCGGGCGCAGGGACTGCCCGTCGGTGGCGATGTGGTGCAGCAGGACCAGGAGCGTGTACGCGCCCTCCCCGGAGTGCAACAGGGTGACGCGCAAAGGGTGTTCGGCGCTCAGGTCGAAGGAGTGGCGGGCGGCGGCGAGCAGTTCGCCGTCGAGGGTCCCGGGAGTGACGCGGCGCAGCTCGAACGCGTGCGCCGGGACCGGGTCGACGATCTGGTACGGGTCCCCTTCCGCGGTCGCGAACCGGGTCCGCAGCGGCGCGTGGCGGGCGGCCAGGTCCTCGAAGGCGGCGCGCAGCGCGGGCACGTCCGGCTCGCCCTCCAGCCGCACCGTCATCGGCACGTTGTAGGCGGTCGCCCCCGGGCCGCCGAGTCCCGCGACCAGCCACAGCCGCTGCTGGGCGTAGGACAGCGGCAGCCGCTCGGGACGATCCTCGGCGTGCCGCAGGGGCGGCAGGGCGGGCCGGTCGCCGACCTCGTCGATCCGGCGGGTCAGGGCGGCGGGGGTGGGGTGCTGGAAGACGTCGCGCAGGGTGAGGGTGACGCCGAGGGTGGAGGCGATGCGGTTCGTCAGGCGGGCGGCGAGGAGGGAGTGGCCGCCGTGGTCGAAGAACCCGTCGTCCATGGACAGGGGCACCGGGCTGCCGAGCACCTCGCTGACGAGGGTCCGTACGAGCTCCTCCGTCTCGGTGAGGGGCCGGCGGCCCCCGGCGGTGGGCGTCGGCTCGACCGCCGGGAGCGCGGCCTTGTCGATCTTCCCGTTGGGGGTGAGCGGCAGCCGGTCCAGGACCGCGAACCGGGCGGGGACCATGTGCTCCGGCAGCCGCTCGCGCAGCCAGGCGCGCAGCGCTTCGGGGGCCGGGGCCGCCGCGCCGGGGGCGGTGGTCACGTAGGCCGTCAGCTGCCCGTCGGAGTGGAGCAGGGTGGCCTGGGTGATGTGGGGGTGGGTGGTGAGGGTGGTTTCGATTTCGGTGGGTTCGATGCGGAAGCCGCGGATTTTGATCTGGGTGTCGGTGCGGCCGGTGTAGTGGAGGTTGCCGTGGGTGTCCCAGTGGGCCTGGTCGCCGGTGCGGTAGAGGCGGGTGCCGGGGGGTCCGTAGGGGTGGGGGATGAAGTGGGTTGCGGTGGTGGTGGGTTGGGCGAGGTAGCCGTGGGCGAGTCCGTCGCCGGAGAGGTAGAGCTCGCCCGTCGTGCCGGGCGGTGTGGGGCGCAGCCGTGCGTCCAGGACGTAGGCGTGCTTGTTGGTGAGGGGGCGGCCGATGGGGAGGGGGCCCTGGACCTCGGTGGTGGGCGTGGTGGTGTGGGTGGTGGTGAAGCCCATGGACTCGGCGGGCCCGTAGCCGTTGGTGATGGTGAGGTGCGGGTGCAGTCCGTGGAGGCGGTGGACGTGGGTGGGTGAGGCGGGTTCGCCGCCGGTGTAGACGATGCGGGTGGTGGTGAAGGTGTCGGGGTGTTCGTCGGTGAGGTAGTTGAAGAGGCTGGAGGAGAGTTGGAGCATGGTCACCCGGTGTTGCTGGGTGAGTGCGGCGATGAGGGCTGGTTCGGGGCGTTGTCCGGGTTGGAGGACGGTGGTGCCGCCGTGGAGGAGGGCGCCCCAGAATTCGAGGCTGAAGGCGTCCCAGGAGACGGGGGAGCACTGGAGGAAGGTTTCGCCGGGGCCGAAGGTGGCGTAGGTCTGGGCGGTGAGGGTGGAGACGAGGTTGCGGTGGGAGGAGAGGATGCCCTTGGGGCGTCCGGTGGAGCCGGAGGTGAACATCACGCAGGCGACGTCGTCCCAGGTCAGCGGAGTTTCGAGCGGGGTGGCCGGTCGTGCGGCGATGGCGTCGGCCTCGGTGTCCACGCGGACCGTCGCCCAGGGGGCCCCGCCCGTGGGTGTCAGCCGGGTGTGGTGGCGGGTGTCGGTGACCAGGGCGGTGAGGGAGGCGTCCCGGGCGGTGCCTGCGAGGCGTTCGTCGGGGAACTCGGGGTCGAGGAGGGCGTATCCGGCGCCGGTTTTGACGACGGCGAGGAGGGCGACGGCGAAGTCGGGTCCGCGGTCGAGGAGGATGCCGGCGAGGTCGCCGCGGCCCAGGCCCCCGGCGGCGAGGTGGTGGGCGAGCCGGTTGGCGCGGGAGTCGAGTTCGGCGTACGAGAGCTCCCGGTCGCCGAAGACCAGGGCGCGGGCCGCGGGGCGCAGCCGGACCTGCTCCTCGAACCGTTCGACGAGGGTGGCCCTCCCGGTGTCGGCGCGGATGCCCGTCCACTCCTCCAGTACCTGACGCCGTTCCACCGCGCCCAGCAACTCGATTCGGGACAAGGGCTGTTCGTCCTGCGACGACAGGACCGACTCCACGAACCGCACGAAGCGGTCCTGGTGCGCCGCCACCGCGGCGACGTCGCACACCTCGGGCGAGGCGTCGAAGTCGATCCGCAGCCCGTCCTCGGGCCCCAGGTCGTACACGCCGACCGCCAGGTCCTCCACGGGCCCGTTGCCCAGGTTGTGCTGGAGGGTCGGCAGCCCGCAGAAGCGCATGCCCGGGGTGAACGCCATGATGTTGACCAGGGGGGCGGTGATCCGCCGTTCCGCCTCGCCCAGCCCCAGATCGCGGCACATGTCCTCGTAGCGGGTGCGCTGGTGCTTCAGCCCCCGGCGCGCCTCCGCGACCACCGCAGCCAGCAGCTCGCCCGTCGTCCCGTCCGCCGGCACCGCCACCCGCAGCGGCACCACGTTGGACATCATCCCCGGCGTACGGCGGGCCAGGTCGGTGCGCCGGCCCGTCACCGGAAGGCCGAGCACCAGCTCCGGACTTCCGCTCACCCGGTGCACGTACGCCGCGACCAGCGCGATCACCAGCATCGT
The DNA here is from genome assembly GCF_040609475.1 of Streptomyces sp. NPDC004667. Classification (NCBI taxonomy): domain Bacteria; kingdom Bacillati; phylum Actinomycetota; class Actinomycetes; order Kitasatosporales; family Streptomycetaceae; genus Streptomyces; species Streptomyces sp. NPDC004667. The sequence continues at coordinate 103,086 of NZ_JBEXKC010000023.1, forward strand.
CCACGGCGTCCGGTGCGCCCGCGCCACCTCCCGCAGCCGCTCCGTCCGCCCCGCCGGCAGCACCACGGTCCGCCGTACGAAGGGCAGCGCGCCCGGCGCCGCGGGGCCGGTCCGGCCCTCGCCCAGGCGCGGGGTCTGCGGCAGCCCCGCCAGGTGCTCCGCCCAGTGGGCGCGGTCCGCGGCCCCCTCCGCCGAGGCCCGGTAGGCGTCGTCCTCGGCAAGCAGTGCCTCCAGCGAACCGAAGGGGCTCGGCCCCCAGGGCTCCCCGGCGGACCCCCGCTCGTAGAGCTCGACCAGCCGCTGGTCGAGGAGGGCGACGCCCATGCCGTCGACGACCAGGTGGTGGAAGGCGTGGAAGTAGAACCAGCGCTGTTCGCCGCCGTCCGTCCGGCCCGCCCTCAGGAGCACGTGCCGGGTGAGCCAGTCGTCCGCCAGGTCGAACGGCCGCGCCAGCTCCGCCGCCATCCACGCCCGGCCGGCCTCCACGGGATCCGGCTCCGCGTCCAGGTCCACGACGCGCAGCCGCCGCTCGCCCGGGTCGGGGTGGAGCAGCTGCCACAGGCCGCCGTCCTCGTCGGAGCCGGTGCCCCGGACGCGCAGTACGTCGGCCTCGCGGGCCAGCTGGTACCAGGCACGGGCCAGCAGGTCCGCGTCCAGCGGGCCCACGAGTTCGCGGTACTCGCCGATGTTGTAGCGGCTGCCGGTGGCGTCCAGGGCGTGGGCCGTCCAGATGTCGCGCTGCGCTGCCGAGAGGGGCAGCCGCACAGCGGCGGGCCCGTGCGCGCTGCTCCGTTCGGACGCGGTCGAAGACATGCGGAGGCTCCTCGAAGGGTGCGGTGGGGTGGGGCGGGGGGTACGGATCGGGATCCGGCCGTGCGGGGGCGCCGGTGGCCGCGGTCGCTCAGGGGCGCCGTCCGGCCGTACGTCATACAACCCGCGGGCCGCTGGCCGCGGCGGCAGTTGCTCCGGCACTCCGGGAGCAGTTGCCGTCCGGGCGGGTGCCGCTGGTCGGCGTGCGCCGACGGGGTGCCGGGTGCGGGAGATGCCGGGTGCGGGAGATGCCGGACCCGGGAGGCGCCCGGTCCGGGCCTCGGGGGCGTTGGGCGCCCGGGGGTGCGGGCCGCCATCGGGCCCGGCGACGTGCCGGGCCGGGTGGGGACCCCGGCCTTCGGGTGCCGGGGGGCGGGACGGTGTGCCGGGCCGCCGGGGCCGGCCGAGTGCCGGGCCGGTGGGATGGTGAGCCGGTGGGGTTTCGGGCGGCGGCTTGTCAGGTCGGCGGGACCGTGGGCCTGCGGGCGGTGGCCTGCCCTGCCGGGTCGGCGGGGCTCCAGTCCCGGGATGTCGGCTGCCCGGGCGGAGGGGCGGGCCGACAGGTTGCCGGGCCGCGGGCCCCGGGCCGCTCGTGCGCGGGACCCGAGGGCCGTCAGGCCCGCTGTGGGGTGCGGAGGGTGGCGGCGCGGACCAGGCCCAGTACCCGGAAGCGGGAGCCGCCGCTCTCGTGCGCGGCCCGCACCGTCCCGCTGAGCAGCAGTTCGCGCAGCATCCGGCCGGACTCCGGCAGGCCGCGCCCCGTCAGGGCCGCCACGTCCGTCAGCCCGAACTCCCCCTCCGCGCCCCGCGCATCCCCTGCGCACAGGGCGTCGAGCAGTTCGCGGGCCCCGGCGGAGAGCCCGTCCGTCCGGCGGTGCAGGGCGGCCCGGAACCGGTCGGCTCCCGCGCCCCCGCCGAGGTGGTCCAGCAGGGCGACCGGGTCGGCGTCGAGGCTGTGGCACAGGGTGGCGAGATCGCAGACCACCAGCCAGGACGCGGCGGCGGCGAGCGCTCCCGGATGCCCGTCGAGGCGGCGGCACAGCCGGGCCGCGCGGGCCAGATCGGCCGGACCGGCCGTGAACTCGGGCCGTACGCGCCGGACATGGTCGAGGAACACGCGTACGGCGGGGGCGGCGGCAGCGGCGTCCGGCGCCGCGCCCTCGGCAGGGACCTCAAGCGGGGACAGCAGGAAGATCCGTTCCCCCGGCACCTCCCACGGCTGCTCCGAGGTGACCAGCACGCGCAGTCCGGGGCAGGCCCGCAGCAGCGCGGTGAGCCGGTCGAACCGGGGAGCGACCGCCGGGGCCCCGTCGAGCACGAGCAACACCCGCTGCTCACCGAGCAGTTCGAACAACCCGCCTCCCGGCCCCTCGCCGAAGGCCCCGGCGCCGCCGGTGGCGGCGGTTGGCGTGCTGGGAGGCGCCGAGCGTGGAGATCGCCGCTGGTCGACGAGGAACAGGGCCGGGTCGTGACCGCGCTCGTCGAGGGAGTCCAGGATCTTCAGGGCGTCGGCCGCGGAGGAGGCGCCGAGCA